>NZ_CP077725.1:3238513-3544526 GCF_024730565.1 Clostridium sp. CM027 | reverse complement strand
TTTTATTAGTTCCTTCTTCCCCGTGATCATGGTTATGATCATGGTTATGGCTATGACCCTTTTCCTCATGCTTAAATGTTTTTACTTGTTTTACTATAAATTTAACACCAGGTTCTATTCTTTTAACTATTTTTTTTGCATCATCTATAACACTTATTATTTTTTCTTCACTTTGAAATTGAATTACTAAGCTTTTAGTGACAAAATTTATATTTGCATCTAATACTCCATCTATCTTTTTACATTGAGCTTCAATTTTGTTTGCACAATTAGCACAACCTAGACCTTCTAAAATGAATTCTCTTTTTATTATAGTACTCATTTTCTCCCCCACTTTCAAAGTTTTTATTTGCTTTTATATTATAAATTTTTCTTTATGTAATAGAGTATTATCTAAGTTCCTTTATGTGTATAAGTCCTTGATCAAAAATTTGTTTAACATGCTGATCATCTAAAGAATAGTAGACAACCTTTCCCTCACGTCTATACTTAACAAGTCTAGCATTTTTAAGCACACGAAGTTGATGAGAAATAGCTGATTGAGTCATATTAAGAAGAGCAGCTATATCACAAACACACATTTCAGTTTCAAATAACACACAAAGAATTTTAATTCTCGTACCATCTCCAAAAACTTTGAAAAGCTCTGCTAAGTCATATAACGTTTCCTCACGTGGTATTGATTTTCTTACTTTTTCTACTACATCTTCATGTATATTAGAACATGTACAAACCTCTATGTTTTTTCCCATTTATTCCACCCCTTTCATATGAACACATGAATCATTGTTCATATGTTTATTATATGTTACCAATTAATACTTGTCAACATTCCTGGGAAATAATAGTTCATTAGTTTTATAAAATTTGTA
Organism: Clostridium sp. CM027; assembly: GCF_024730565.1. NCBI lineage: Bacteria > Bacillati > Bacillota > Clostridia > Eubacteriales > Clostridiaceae > Clostridium > Clostridium sp. CM027. The sequence continues at coordinate 3,543,654 of NZ_CP077725.1, read as the reverse complement.
ATCAAAAAATTAAAACCCTAATCATGTATTTATTCATGATTGGAGTTTTAATTTATTAATTATTAATAGTGCTTATATTCTTAATAATATCAGTAATAATATCAATTCTTTTAAACGGTGTAATAAGATAATATCCATCTACATAAGGGTAGATTTCTTCCGCTATTTCAGTAGATATTTTAATTGCAAGAACCCTAGCTTCTTCTTTTGAAATGTCCTTATATAGTTCTATAATTTCCTCAGAAACGCTTATTCCAGAAATTTCATTGTTCATAAAGCAAGCATTCTTATAGCTTACAATCGGAATAATTCCACCTAATATCTTAGCAGGCAATTCACTACGTGCCCGTTTTAAATTTTCTACAGCCTGCTTTGTTAAAATTGGCTGTGTTAAAAACATAGTTACTCCACTTTCAATTTTCTTTTTTGCGTGTAATAGTTGGCTACTAAAATTAATAGCATTTACGTTTAAAGCACCACAAATATTAAAAGGTGATGAAAATGTTATATCATTTAGATTGGTTATATAGTTAGCAAGTATTGCAGAATTAAAACTAAACATCCCCTTAACCTCGTCACGCTGGGCTGAGGGTATAGGGTCACCTGTTACCACTAAAACGTTATTTACCCCCTCAATATTTAAGCCTAGAAGTAATGCCTTTGTAGCATTAATATTTCTATCGCGACATGTCATATGTGGAATTGTTGTGATGTCGAGTTCTCTTTTCAACTTACAAGCGAGTAGACTACTATCTACCCTTACTCTTGCAATAGGACAATCTGCAATGGTTATTGCATCAACTCCATTCTCTTTAAGACTCTTAGCACTATTCATAAAAAATTCAATTCCTGTATCAAGTGGTGGGTCTAATTCTACCGCAATAATTTTTTTCCCAATTCTGATTTTTTCCAGGAGAAGGTTTTTAACAATTAATTTCTCAATTTTAACTTTTCCAGTTTTACTCGGAACAATTTCGCGTGTTGATAAACCTTTTATTTTTGCAACAGTTTCCCTTATAAATTCTGGAGTTGTACCGCAACAACCACCAATAATAGCCACACCTTGCTTTGCTATTTCTAGCATTTGCACAGCAAAATATTCTTTAGTATTATTAAAAAACGTACGATTATTTATTATTGTTGGATACCCTGAGTTTGGCATAACAGAAATAGTTTTATTTTCTATATTAAGAGTTTTAATATATTGAAGTAAGTGATATGGCCCAGAAAAGCAGTTGAATCCACAGGCATCAATAGTTGGTATTTGCGAAACTTTCTCTATAAATTTTTCACCATTTATTCCAAGTCTTGTAAACCCTTCTGGTGAAACCGCAAGTTCCATCAAAATATATGTATTTGGATTTTTCTCCTTAATATACCTTGAAATCTCAGCAAGATATTCATCACTGCTAAAAGTTTCAAATATAAAATATGTTGCACCGAGATCTAAAAACAAATCTACTATTTCTTTGTATGCCTCCCATAAATCCATCATTTCTAAAAATGGTATTGGCCCAATATCGGCAAAAACTAAAACCTCAGTACCCTTTGTGGCTTCCCTTGCTATCTCATAACCTTTTACAATAACCTCTTTAACCGTATCAAAATTACTTTCAAGGCTAATTTTATTTGCTCCAAATGTATTGGTTTTAATTGCCTTGCAACCAGCATTTATATATTCCTTATGTATATTTAGTATGGTATTTTTATCATAAATATTTGCAAGTTCACATTTGGATAATGGATTTTCACAAACACTTGCGTAATATGTCCCCATTGCGCCATCAAAAATTAATGGTTTTTCTTTAATATTCATAAATTCCCCCACTGAAGTTTTCTCTTTGTTACAGTATAGAACTCTCACTTATATAAGTTGGAGACTTTCCTTCTGAAATGTCGTTAAAACCATTTGCGTGTTTCATCTAACATTTTAAAATTAGTTAAATCATAATGAAGTGGAGTTACAGTAACATACCCCTCTTTAAAATATATTGTGTCAGAATCATCCTCATGAATATCTATTACCTCACCCTTAATTTCATATTGAGTTTCATTATTTTCTCCAATAGTTTCTATATAACGGTTGTTATACAATCTACTTCCAATTTTACATACTTTAATTCCTTTTATTTCATTATCCCTTAGCATAGGAATATTCACATTTAATACAATATCATTCTTAATGTTATTCTCAATAGCCTTAAGCAATATCTTTCCAGCATATTTAGCTGCCATTTCATAATTTTCAATATTTCGCTTAATTTCCATAGAAACCGCCATAGCTGGTATTTTATAAATAGTCGCTTCTATAGCTGCAGAAACTGTACCGGAATATAAGACATCAGTACCTAAATTTAATCCTTTATTGATTCCGGATACTACCATATCTATTTTACAATCACTTTTACTATCAATGAGCTTATTAATTGCTATTTTTACACAATCTGCTGGTGTTCCATCTACGCTATAAGCTTTTGATTTTAACCCTTCAATTTTTGTTTCTCTAACAATAAGTGGCCTTGTAAGGGTTATGGAATGTCCGCAAGCGCTTTTTTCATTATATGGTGCTACAATAATTACTTCATGATTTTTTTCGAGTTCTTTAGCTAAAGCATATAACCCCTTTGCATTTATACCATCATCGTTTGTAAGCAATAATCTCATTTTCATCCCTCCCATTATTCACTATTTTAAAATTTCAAATAGTATATGTATATATATTATAGCAAAATATGGTTCAACAGGATACAAAACGTCCAAATATAATTCTAATTGCATAGCATTTAAATATTATTTGTAAGAAAGCTTTAAAATACAAAGATAGTCCAAGGGAGTAATTAAAATTACTCTCTTGAACTATCTTTATGTTTCTTCTATCTTTTTTTAGCAGGTACCATATGAATAGCTTCACCTTTTAACCCTAACACTGCTTCTTCAAAAGCTTCAGATAGTGTTGGATGAGCATGTATCATGCTAGCGATGTTTGAAACATTCATATTATTATTTATAGCCATAGCCCCTTCATGAATTAAATCCGATGCATGAGGTCCCATTATATGCACTCCAATGATTATATCCTCAAGCGTTGCTATAACCTTTACTAATCCTTCTCCTTCACCTAGTGCTAATGCCTTGCCATTAGCTCCAAATAAAAATTTACTTGTTTTATACTCCATTCCCTTTTTTTTGGCTTCGTTTTCTGTTATGCCTACGCAAGCTATCTCTGGAAATGCAAAAATACAACTTGGTATTATTTCACTAGAATAAGGAGCAATATAACCCATAATTCTCTCAACCACTTTTTTACCTTGATGCGTTGCTGCATGAGCAAGCATACTTATTCCATTCACATCACCAATAGCATAAATACCTGGAATGTTAGTTTCATAATTTTCATCTACCACAATAGCTCTTCTATTAAGCGATATACCCAAATTCTCAATATTAAGCCCTTCAGTCATAGGCGTTCTACCAACGGATACCAATACATTATCTGCCGTAAACACAATTTCTCCTTTTTTCCCATCGGCAGTTACAATTAGCTGTTCATTAGATTTTTCAATACTAATTACCTTTGTGTTGATACTCATATCTATACCTTTTCTTTTAAGTGAAACACTCAATCTCTTTGTTAAATCAGTATCCACTTGAGCAAGAATACTTGGCAAGAACTCTATAACAGTTACCTTTGATCCTAATGCATTAAATATACCTGCAAACTCCACACCTATAACACCGCCGCCTATAATTGCTAATTTATTAGGCACTTCTTTAAATTCTAATATATTTTCACTAGTAAATACTCCTGGTAGATCTATACCCGGTATATTAGGTATTAATGGAATAGACCCAGTTGCTATAATTATATTTTTCGTTATTATTTCTCTTAATTCTCCATTCTTAAGAGAGATAGAAACTGTATTTTTATCTTTCAAACAAGCTGTCCCTAAAATTACATCTATATTATTTGACTTTAATAATTGTTCTACCCCGTTCACTAGTTGATTAACTATTTTGTCTTTTCTATTTTGAATTTCTTCTACGCTAAAACTGTAACTATCTACCACGATTCCAAATTCATTAATATTCTTTAAAGTATTTAAAATTTCAGCATTTCTATATAGCGCCTTTGTAGGAATACATCCTCTATTTAAACATGTTCCACCAAGCTCACCTTTTTCTACAATACAAACCTTAGCACCCAGCTGAGCTGCACGAATAGCAGCAACATATCCCCCAGGGCCTCCCCCAATTATAACTATATCCTTCTCCATCACTGCTCCTCCTCCTATAAATCAGTATAACTTCGGAATATCTTAACGACATTTCAGAAGGAAAGTCTCCCACTTCTATAAGTGGGGTTACTTGCCCCAACAAATAGAAAACTTCAGCGGGAGTATAAATCTCCTTCTGAAGTCGTTAATACATCTTCTACGAAGATGTTACAGCTCCGCAGGAGATGATTTAACTATCCCGAAGTTATATTAATTAGTATATTTTAAAACTGGATATCTAGCAGCTCGAACTTCATCAAGCCTTCTAACAAGAGTATCATATGGAGCATCCTTTAGTAGCTGTGGATCTTCTATTGCTTCTTCTGAAATATTTATCATAGCTTCAATAAAATCATCCATAGTTTCAAGACTTTCCGTTTCCGTAGGTTCTATCATAATTGCATTTTCTACAATTGTTGGAAAATATATTGTAGGCGGATGATATCCATAATCTAGCAGTCTCTTGGCAATATCTAATGTAGTTACCTCACTTGGTCCCTGCTTTAAACCTCCTAAAACAAATTCATGCTTGCAAACTCTATCAATTGGTAAATAATAATAGTTCTTTAGTTTGCTTTTCATATAATTTGCATTAAGCACTGCCATTTCACTTGCCTTCTTTAGTCCCTCAGCGCCCATTGAAAGTATATAAGAATATGCTTTAACAAGTACTCCGAAGTTCCCATAGAAACTCTTTACCTTTCCAATAGATAGTGGTTTATCATAATTAAGAACAAATTTTTCTTCTATTTTTTCTATTATTGGGACAGGCAAATATTGTATAAGTTCTTTTTTAACTCCTACTGGTCCGCTTCCCGGTCCACCACCACCATGTGGGGTAGAAAATGTTTTATGAAGATTCATATGGACAACGTCAAATCCCATATCTCCTGGTCTTGCTATACCCATAATGGCATTTAAATTTGCTCCATCATAATATACGAGCCCACCAGCTTCATGTACTAGATTTGTTATTTCTTTAATATTCTCATCAAATAAACCTAAAGTGTTTGGATTTGTTAGCATTAATCCCGCTATTTCATCGTTTAATACAGATTTCAAACTATCTAAGTCTACACTACCTTTTTCATTAGATTTAACTTCTACAATTTCAAAGCCTGCCACACTTGCACTGGCTGGGTTAGTTCCGTGAGCTGAATCTGGAACTATAATCTTTTTTCTTTTAAAATCCCCTTTATTTTCATGGAAGGCTTTTATAATCATAAGTCCAGTAAGCTCTCCATGGGCCCCTGCTGCAGGTTGAAGTGAAACCTGATCCATTCCGGATATCTCAGCTAATTTTTCACTAAGTTCATACATTAATTGTAAGGAACCTTGTACCGTTTTTACACTTTGATATGGATGGATCTGAGTAAATGAGGTCATAGACGCCATATCTTCGTTAATTTTCGGATTATATTTCATAGTACACGAACCTAAAGGATAAAAGCCAGTATCTACCCCGTAATTCTTATTAGACAATAGAGTGAAATGTCTTATAACATCTACTTCACTTACTTCCGGAAGGGATATGTCTTTTTTGCTTAGCAAATGCTCAGGTATCATTTCGCTAATATCGATACTCTCTACATCACAACAAGGTAACGTATATCCTCGTCTTCCTTCTTTTGAGATTTCAAATATTAATTTATTATACTGTTTCATTTTATCCCCTCCATTGCAGTTATTAGCTCACAAATTTCTGGTTTTGTTCTTTTTTCTGTTACACAGAATAGTAGAGCATTTTTATGGTCAGGGTAATTTTTCTCTATATCATATCCACCAATTATATTATTTTCTAATAATTTATCGTTAATAATACTAGCCCTTTCCTGTCCCTGAATTACGAACTCCTTAAAGAAAGGTTTATTAAATACTGGCTCGTATTTTTCTAATTTAATTATTTCATTAAAAGCATAGTGCGCCTTTTGAGTGCTTTGATATGCCACTTCTTTTAATCCCTGTTTTCCCATAGTTGTAAGATAAATTGCAGCAGTTAATGCATTTAAAGCTTGATTTGAACATATATTAGAAGTCGCTTTTTCGCGTCTTATATGTTGTTCCCTAGCTTGAAGCGTTAATACAAAGGCTCTTTTTCCATCTACGTCGATGGTCTGACCTACAATCCTTCCTGGCATTTTTCTCATAAGTTTTTTCGTCGTTGCCATGAATCCCAAATAAGGTCCTCCAAAGTTCATTGCATTTCCAAGTGATTGGCCTTCCCCTACCACAATATCTGCTCCTATTTCTCCTGGAGTTTTTAATATGGCAAGAGATATAGGATCTACGCTCATTATTAGAATAGCTTTATTATCATGAGTAATTTTTTCAACCGACCTCATATCTTCAATTATTCCAAAGAAATTAGGGTTTTGAACTATAACTCCTGCCACACTGCTATCTACAAGTTCTTTTAATTTTAGAGTATCAGTAACTCCTTCCTTCTCATCTACTTCTATTAGTTCTAATCCCTTAAATTTTGCATAGGTATGAACGACTTTTCTAATTTCTGGATGTACTGTTTTAGATACAATTATAGATTTTCTTTTTGTATGCTCAGCAGCCATAAAAGCAGCTTCAGCGCAACTCGTAGCACCATCATACATAGATGCATTCGCAACATCTAGTCCGGTCAAACTGCATATTAATGTTTGATATTCAAAAATAGCCTGAAGAGTACCTTGGCTTATCTCTGGTTGATAAGGTGTATATGATGTATAAAATTCTGATCTTGAAACTATATGCTTTATTATAGAAGGTATATAATGATCGTAAACTCCAGCTCCTAAAAAACAAACTAACTCTTCAGCGCTTTTATTTTTATTACAAAGTGATTTTACGTGTTTTTGTACTTCCAGTTCTGACATGGGTGAATTTATATTTAGATCTCTATTTAATTTAAGGTCCTCTGGTATGTCTTTAAACAGTTCCTGTACAGACTCCGCACCCACACTTTTTAACATTACCTTTTCGTCTTCTAAAGTATTAGGTATATAAGGAAACATCTTATTTCTCCTTACTGCAATATTCATTATATTGCTCTTCGTTCATAAGTTCTTTTAATTCTTCCTTATTTGTAATTTCTATAAGAAACATCCAATTTTCATAGCAGTCTTCGTTTACTAATACTGGGTTATCTACTACATCATCATTTACCTCTAAAATCTTTCCACTAAATGGAATATACATGTCAGAAGCTGCTTTAACAGACTCAATGACCCCAAAAACATCCCCACTAGTAATTTCTGCATCTACCTCTGGTAGCTCAACAAAAACAATATCTCCTAAAGCATGTTGTGCATAATCAGAAATTCCAACGTATGCCTTATTACCTTTAATTTTTATCCATTCATGATCTTTACTATAAAATAATTCCTTTAATGTTTTCATTTAAAATCCCCCTAAATTTTATTTGTTATAATTTTTCTTATAAAATTTTTTACTTATTACCTCAGCTTTTAATGCTTTACCTCTAATCCCAATTTCAATTTCTGTACCTAATTCTGAGTATTTAGAATCTATTAAAGCAAGACCTATATTTTTCTTTAATGTAGGCGAGAAATATCCCGTTGTTACCACTCCGATTTTTTCTCCGAATGCAGTAACTTCATAACCATGTCTTGGAATTCCCCTATCCTTCATTTCAAACCCTACTGATTTCCTCTTAAGACCTTGTTCTTTTTGCTTTAAAAGAGCTTCTTTTCCTATAAATTCATTTTTTTTAAGCTTTACAAAAAATCCAAGTCCTGCTTCAAGCGGTGTAATATCTTGAGATAATTCGTTTCCATATAAAGGGAGGCAAGCTTCGAATCTTAAAGTGTCTCTGCAGCCGAGCCCTGTGGGCTTAAGTCCTTCTTCCTCACCTATATTAAATAGTTTATGCCATAATTTTTCTATTTCCTCTGGGGAAGTGTATATTTCAAACCCATCCTCACCTGTATACCCTGTTCTTGAAATAAGACATTTTACACCATCTACAAGAACATCTCGTTTACAATAGAAAAATTTAATTTCATCTAAATCTATATCAGCTATTTTTTGAAGTATCTTTTGTGCCTTTGGTCCTTGAATCGCAACCTCTGCTACCTCATTTGAAATATTAGTGAGTTCCATATCATAGGCGCCCTTATTGTCAATCATCCATTGAAAATCTTTCTCTATGTTCCCTGCATTTATAACAAGATAGAAATGTTCCTTACCAAATTTATATATTAAAAGATCATCAACTACTCCTCCGTTTTCATAGCACATAAAAGTATATAGTATTTGATTATCTTCAAGTACTGCTAAATCATTTGTAACTAAATTTTGTACAAATTCGAAAGCCTCGGCTCCTTTTACTTCCACTTCTCCCATGTGTGATACATCGAAAAGTCCAGCAGCGGACCTTACAGCTTCATGTTCAGAAATTATCCCTTCAAACTGTATTGGCATTTGCCACCCAGCAAAATCAACTATTTTCCCACCATATTCTTTATAAACACTATATAGCGGCGTTTTTTTTAAATTTTTCAACATAATTCCCCCCATTTTTGTAAAATATATGCATTGAAATATAAAAAAAAATGATTGTTTTTTTATTCTCCTTCATGTTTCATTATACTGCCTTTTGGTATATAATTCAATTAAATATATATATTGGTTTATAATTTCAAATCTAAAGTTAATGCAAGGAGGAAATATAATGATTTATATAAATAACACAAATACAAGTCCCTATTTTAACTTAGCAGCGGAAGAATATTTGCTAAAAAAATTTAAAGAAGACTGTTTTATGCTCTGGAGTGATGAGCCTTGTATCATCGTCGGAAAAAACCAAAATACCTTATCAGAAATTAACCTAGACTATATAAAAACAAATAATATTCCTGTGGTAAGGAGATTGTCTGGTGGAGGCACTGTTTTTCACGATTTAGGCAATTTGAATTTCACTTTTATCAAAAATAGTAGTGAAGAAAATTTTAATAATTTCAGAAAATTCACCTTGCCAATTTTAAATGTTTTAAACTTACTTAACATAAATGCAGAATTTAGTGGAAGAAATGATCTAACCATTGAAGGTAAAAAATTCTCAGGCAATGCACAATATAATTACAAAAACAGAGTTCTTCATCATGGCACCTTGCTTTTTTCATCAAATATTTCGGATTTATCAAAAGCATTACAAGCTAAACCTTTAAAATTTCAAGACAAAAGTATTAAATCCGTATTAAGCAGGGTAACTAATATAAGTTCGCACTTAACACGGTCTCTATCTATCATGGAATTTAAAGAGTTAATTATGAACTATATTATTACAAAAAATAATTCAGATTATTTGTATGAATTCACTCCATATGATTTAAATAGTATAAATAAGCTTGCCACTGAAAAATATTCTACTTGGGAATGGAATTTTGGCCATTCACCAAAATATAATTTCACAAATGAAAAGAAGTTTTCATTTGGAACTGTTGAATGTAATATGGAAGTACAACATGGAATAATAAAAGATATTACGATATATGGTGATTTTTTTAGCAAACTTGATATCTCGGACATAGATGCTGCCCTTATAGGCATAAATCATGTGGAATCTGATGTAAAAAAAGCGCTTTCAGCCTTTAATATATCTGATTATTTTTCAAATGCAAATATAGAAGATATTTTAAGTTGTATGTTTTAAAAAATTCTTCTTGACTATATTTGAATTTGCTAATAAAATATAAAGAAATAATAAAATTTACATTTGGGATTATAGTTATTTAAAATATTTTTATTGGAGCAACTTAGATTATTATCTAATGAAACTTTCAGATAAGAGGACATGTAGTAAAAATGCAGTGCTTTTGCCGCTTTTTTACTTCATGTCTTTATATATTTTAGCGACATTTCAGCTCCGCAGGAGATGATTTGACCCACTTAAATGAGTTTTCTATTATTTTAAGACTAACAAAAGAGAGGATGATTTATTCTGGAAGCATCAAAAGAATTAGATTCTATCAATAATTCACCAAAAACACTAAAGAAAGAAATCGGCTTACTAGAATCCATTACCCTAGTTATAGGTATGGTTATAGGTTCAGGGATTTTCTTTAAACCTTCTATTGTATTTAAAAACGCAGGATCTCCAACCATGGGAATACTTGCTTGGGTCGCCGGTGGCATTATAACTATGGCTTCTGGTCTTACTATAGCTGAAATAGCAGCAGCTATTCCAAAAACTGGTGGTATATTTATATATCTTAAAGAACTCTATGGAGAAAAATGGGCATTTCTATTTGGTTGGGTACAGACGGTTATTTATGTACCTGGTGCCGCCGCAGCACTCGCAATAGTTTTAGCAACTCAAGCTACTAATTTTGTACCTATGAGTCCAATCCAGCAAAAACTATTTGCAATATTAATGATATTTGTTATCACCACTGCAAACGTGTTATCAACAAAACTTGCTAGTAAAATTCAGTTCATTGCAACTGTTGCAAAACTAATTCCAATTTTTATTATTATTGCTTTAGGCCTTATAAAAGGAACAGCTCACAGTTTTTCCTTGCCACTAGGGACTACTGCAGCCGGAGCTGGTTTTGGAGCTGCTATGCTTGGAACACTTTGGGCTTATGATGGCTGGGTAGGCGTAGGTAATATAGCAGGAGAACTTAAAAATCCTAAAAAAGACATACCAAAGTCCATAATTTTAGGACTAATCGTTATTATAACAGTGTATGTTTTATTTAATTTAGCAATTATAAACATAATTCCTATAACAGCTGTTATTAGTTCTAATAAAGTGGCTTCTGATGTTGCAACAGTTTTATTTGGAAAATTTGGTTCATTGTTTATAACTGCTGGCATATTAATTTCAATCTTTGGAACATTAAATGGTTACCTAATGACAGGAGTTAGAATACCCTTTGCCATGGCTCGAGATAAACTTTTACCTTTTGATAAGATCCTCGGAAAAGTTAATCAAAAATATCAAACTCCATTAAACGCTTTTATTTTCGAGGCAGTACTCGCCTCTTTATATGTATTTAGCGGTTCTTTTGATACCTTAACTGATCTTGTTATATTTGTTTTATGGATTTTCTTCACAATGGCAGTAGCTGGTATCTTTATATTAAGAACAAAACATAAAGATTTAGAGAGACCTTATAAAGTACCCTTCTACCCAATAGTTCCACTCATCGGAATTACTGGAGGTATATATATCCTAGTAAGTACACTTTTAACTGATACTTCAAAAGCACTTATAGGACTTGCAATAACCTTAATTGGATTACCTGTATATTGGTATATTACTAAAAAGAAACAAGACTAAAATAAAAAAGTATATATTACTATTAATGCATTCACTTCGCTAAGAACTACTAATTTTACTTTTAATTAATCTGCTAAAAAACATAAACTCGCTGTGTCGCTCAAACATATGTTTTTCCTAACGCATCTTAATTAAAAATAAAATAAGAAGTTCTAAAGCTCGCTTCAATGCATTATATGTAACATATACTTTTTTTGCGCATAAATCGGTAGAATTTCTAAATCAACTTTCAATGTTTCTGCACTTCTTATTTCATGTCATTTCCGGAAAAACTTCATACTATATCATATTTACACTAAGATGTATCTACTATGGATAGCAGATAAAAAACCACCAAATCGCAATAATTTCCACATTCATTTCATCTATATTTTACTCTTTTTTAATTTTTCACGGCAAGTAAAATATACATCACTTAAAACACCTGTTAAAATATTCCACACTAAAAACGTCATAATCGTTTCCATTACAATTGTACTAATTGATTCTCCCCCATCGAAACTTATACCTAAAACTGCCCTAATGGAAAAAATAACATTAATTATTGGCAATATTAAACCAAGCCACTTATTTTGTCGTTTTGATAAAAATATCTGTAGCATAATAATCCCTGTCAAAAATATTATACCTATTAAAATAGTGGTGAAAATTATTATTTAAATCACTCTCCTTACTATATCTCGTGCGGCATTTTAACATCATATCTTAATTTTATTCGTATAGTGTATAATGTATGTCACAATAATATTTAACATTAAATATTCAAATTTTTAATATTTATTTTTCCGCATTATTGTCATTATGAATTACATCTTGTCTGTTAAAAATCATATAACTAACTTCGAAGTCTTCAAAAATAGAGCATCAATCGTAGATATACAATTGATGCTCTATTTTAGAATGTTGCGACGCAACTTATATATATATTATTCTTTATATTCTAATAAATCACCAAGTTGGCATTGCAATTCACGAGAAATAGCTTCAAGTGTATAAAATCCAAATTTACGATAATTGTAATATTATATTCCTTTAGACAGTCGAGTCGTTTTCTTCTTTTATTTCAATTGCTTTTTTGAATATTTCTGCTAAAGCTAAAGCCATACAAGCTAACACAATATACATAAAAAAACTGCCTTTAAGTGACCCATATCTTGTAGCAAATATTTCTATACCAGCTTGTCTTTTGTAGTTCATGATTACATCAAAAATAGCTATAGAGAACATATAATATCCAATTATTTTAAATCTCCTGACATTATCAAAACAAAACGGTGTTAATTTAGCACTACAAACAATTTTGCGTAGATTGTAAAGTATTAAAACGTAAATTAAATAAACTATAAAACTAATACCAATATTTATAGTAAATACAGCCTTTCCACCAAATAGTACATGTAATACACCCATTACTAATAAAAACCCTGATACAGTTAGTAAAACATCTAAAAGTACTTCGATAAAATTTATTGATAGAGACTTTTTCATAATCAAACATCTCCTTATAAAATACATTATTTACATTATAATTTCTTACAACTGTGTATTAAATATTAATATATTTAGTCCTGCAATACCTACAATTTCTAGGTAATTAAAATTTTTAATATTTATTTTTTATCATTCTTAATTACAGCTTGTGCCACAATTACATCTTGTCCGTTAAATGTACACGAAGGAGATTCATATAATGTATAACCTTCATCAAGTAATTCAGAAATTCTTTTACAAAAGTTCGCATCATCTTTTCCGGTAATCAATCTATATCTAAGCTTTTTCTCCATTTTAAATACCACCTTGTATTATTCTTTCTATTGTATTCTCTATACTTTCTACAATACCAAATCTGCCATTAAATATATTAAAATTATAATGCTCATACAAATCCTTTATTCAAAAGCAATCATAAACATGAATTTCCCCGTGTATTTACACAAGGAAACAACATTAAACTCTTCTTTTTCTTTTTTTGACATTGTATTAAATCCTGTAATCTTTGTCTCTACTATGTCATAAAGATGTTCAAAATAAGATCTAAATAATAAGTATTGGATTTCTCTGAAAGCGACTTGCAATAAGAAATGCAGAAACATTGAAATTTCATTTAGAATTTCTTAACAAAATTTTTCGTTTCAAGTTCTTATTGCAAGTCATCCAGGAGAAACTTCATACTTTTTTTATATCTCTTTTTCGAGCATTTCTAATAATTCATCAAATCTTCTTATAGTATCCTCTAAAGGTTTTGGTGATGACATATCTACCCCTGCTTTTTTAAGTATATTTATTGGATAGTCACTTCCACCGCTCTTTAAGAATCCTTTATATCTTTCTACAGCGCTTTCGCCCTCTTCAACTATCATTTTACTGAAAGAATTAGCTGCTGCAAAACCCGTAGTATATTGATATACATAGAAGTCGCTGTAAAAGTGAGGAATTCTTGCCCATTCCATATCAATACCCTCATCTACCACCATTTCAGCTCCAAAATATTTTCGGTTTAAATCATGATAAATTTTACATAAGTCCTCTGGAGATAATGGGTTACCCTGCTCAATATTTTCATGGGTTGTTTTTTCAAACTCTGCAAACATACATTGTCTAAATACTGTAGTTCTTATTCCTTCCAATTGCTGATTTATTAAGAATAGTCTTTTCTTCTTATCTGTCTCATTTTTAATTAAATAATCTATTAGTAAACATTCATTAGTTGTAGATGCTACTTCCGCACAGAATAACTCATACTCTGAATATATATACGGTTGATTCTTCCTTGAATAATAAGAATGAATAGAGTGCCCCATTTCATGAGCAAGCGTAGATACATCATTTAATTGGTGATTATAATTCAAGAGTACGTATGGCATACTGTCATAGCATCCCGAAGAATATGCCCCAGAACGTTTACCCTTATTTTCAAATACATCTACCCAGCCTTCACTAATTCCTTCTTTAAATATATTTAAATATTCTTGCCCCAAAGGTTTTATACCATCTAATGCTAACTTAACAGCATCTTCATACTCAATACTATCTTGCACCGCATCAACTATTGGCACATATAAATCATACATATGAATTTCATCAAGTCCTAAAAGTTTCTTTTTAAGTCTTACATATTTATGGAGGGAGTCTAGATTGTTGTTTATAGTATCCACCACATTATGATAAACCTCTACTGGAATATTATTAGGCTTTAATGAGCTTTCTAATGCTGATGCATAATTTCTTGTTTTTGCATTAAATACAAAGTTTTTTATTGATGATGTTAAAGATGTTGTTAACGTATTTCTAAACCCCTTATATGTTCCAAATAATGTTTCAAAGGCATCTTTTCTTACCCTTCTATCCTTCGATTTTATAAAAATACTGTAGTTTCCTTCTGTTAATTCAATTTCATTACCTTTTTCATCTTTTATACTTGGAAACGTCATATCTGCATTTGTAAGCATTTCAAATATATTTCCCGGGGCATTTAAGCAGTCGCTTACAGATGCTAATAGCTTTTCTCCCTCTACACTTAATGTATGAGGCTTTTGACTTAAAATATCTAGTAAGTAGAATTCATATATTTTAAGTTTTGGAATCTTACAAATTGCCTCATCTATAAAGCCCTCTTTTAATGATAATAGTTCAGGGACAAAAAATGCAGTGGCACTCGAAACTTCTGCGGCATATGAATCAATCTTATTTTTAAGTACTTGAAACTCTGCCTTAGCTGTATCCTCATCCCCTCTTAAATGTGCATATACAAGCAATTTTTCTAGAAGTCTTTGAATCTCTACATTGCTTTCTAAAAATGATAATAACTCCTCAGCAGTGCCCAGTTTCCCTGAAAATCTTTGCATTTCTGGTGCTTTAGATCTTAGTATTTCAAAATCTTCTTCCCACGCCGCAGAACTCTTATACATCTTTTGGACGTTCCACTTGTACATGCTGTCAATTTCATCTCTTGTTTTAAGTTTTTTAACTTCACTCACTAAAATCCCCTTCTTTCATATCATTAAATTACATTTTATAAATATATTACCATACGCTTCTAAAAAAATCTATTAAAAGTAGATATTAAATTTAGATATCAATGGAACCTAAAAAAGATGACTCCTGTTTACAATACAGAAATCATCTTCTTAATTCAGCATAGACTTTTTTAAAAATCTATGCTTCTTGTAGCTCTATTAAGTAAAACTATTATTAATTATTTTTACTTACAAATTTATTCAAATTTAAAGTTTTTGAATTTATCTCCTAATATATCAGCTAAAGTTAATCCAGCTTCTTCTTCTTGCTTATATTGTGAAAAATCTTCATTTCCTCTTGCTGCTTCTCTAATACTTAGGCTTATTCTTCTATCTTTTTCGTTTATTTCACCGATTTTAACTTTTACAACTTCTCCAACTTTTAATACGTCAGAAACTTTTGCTATACGTTCTTCTGATATTTCTGATAAATGAACTAGTCCTTCTACTCCTGATTCAAGTTGTACAAAAGCACCGAAATCCATTAATTTTACAACAGTTCCTTCTACTATAGCACCAGGCTTGTAGTTGCTTACTATATTCTTCCATGGGTTTCCTGCTTCTGATTTAAGTCCTAAAGATATTCTTCCTTTTTCTTTATCAAAATCTAAAATAGTAACTTCAACTTCATCTCCAACTGACACTACCTCTGCTGGATCTTGAACTCTTTTCCATGATAATTGTGAAACGTGAATAAGACCATCAATGCCGCCTAAATCTACAAAAGCACCAAATTTAGCAAGTCTAGTTATAACACCTTTTCTCTTATCGCCCTTTTTGAGTTCATTCCAAATTATATCTTTTTTACCTTCATTCTCTTCTTTTTCTATTACTCTTCTTGATAGAACTATGTTTTTATTTTCTTTATCAAGTTCTATTATTTTAACTTCTAAAGTTTTGCCTTTAAAGTCTTCTAGGTTTTCTATATATGAATCTGAGATTTGTGACGCAGGTATAAATGCTCTAACTCCATCAATATAAGCCGTAGCTCCGCCTTTTACTATGTCACTAACTGTTACTTCTAACGTTTTATTCTCATCTACGATTTCCTGTAATTTTTCCCAAACTTTAACGCTATCTTCACTTTTTTTAGCTAAAAGCACGTCATCAGTATTATCCATCGCATCTTTCATTGTAATTTCTTCACTACTATCTACTGTCATATCTTTCATGATAACTTCCTCATTACCATCTGTTGTCATATCTTTCATTATAACTTCTTCTTTATTATCTGTTGTCATATAAATACACTCCTCTTATTGCATAATTGTTACTAAAAATATCTTCTTTATTATATCATACTTCACCTATACATAACGTCATACCATCTAATTTCATCTTATTTTTTATAATCCTTGCACCACTAAGTTCTACACAAGGCTCACAAACAGCTCTAACTCCAATAGTTTTTTCAACGAAATCACTACCGTAAAATTTATGTTGTACTTGCTTTATATCTTCTGCCGTAAATATTTTAAGTTGGCATTTAAAATAATCTACTAGCGCATTTATTGCAACCTCATCTTTTTTTATCAAAATCGTCGTTATAGACTTTATAGACCTAATATCTATATTATATTCTTTAAGAACCCTTAATACAGTTTGTTTCATTTTCTGGGTTGAAAAATCTTTTCTACATCCTATCCCTAGTACGATATTTCTTCTTATTAATTTAAGCGTAGGCACTATATGTCCCTTTAAATGATTATCAGTACTCTCTGAGCTGCAAATGTATAGTAACCCACTAATGTCCTCTAAATTACTACTATATCCAACGGGCGTTTGTACTATCCCTCTTTCATCAAAAAATCCAATTTTTCTTCCCTCTACTAAAAGAGCCGCTATTTCTTTTGCTTTTTTCAAATCTTCAATTATAAGTCCATTATCTTTTGCTATCATATCTGGAGCATAAATACCTAAATTATCTGTAGCAGTAGTTATTATCGCTTGTGATTCGAGAAGCTTACTAACCTTTAATGTAAGCTCATTTGCGCCTCCTAAATGACCGCTTAAAAGACTTATAACATAATTACAAGAATTATCTATAACTAATACTGCAGGGTCCACATCCTTACTTTTTATGTATGGCGCTATAGCTCTAACTGCAATACCTGTAGAACTTATAAATATTACACCTCTATAGTTTTCCATTACATTTCTACTAACTTCCTTAAAATTAAAATCACTTTGCTTTTTCTTTGAATACAAATCAATGTTAAGGCTTGAAGCTAAAATATTAGCTATTTGATCTCCCTTTTCTGTAAATGTAATAACTGCATATTTCATTTTGTCACCATTCCTATTATATATCATACTATTATTATACACAAAACATAAAATAATTGGGGACAGTTAACAACTATTTGCATTTGAATAATTATTAAATGTCCCCTATTATGTATCATGTAAAAAAATTCGAGAAATTAACTATCTTTCTTCTCTAAAATAGGGGTTTCCGAGTCCAGCCGGTGGTGAGTTTTCACTAGATTTTTTCATTGATACTATTACTAAAATAATTATTGTAACTAAATATGGTAGCAAATCAATAAGATATTGAGATACTGAAAAATTAGGTAATCCTTGAAGTCTAAAACCTACTATGTCAAGCCCTCCAAAAAGGTATGCTCCTATAATCGCTCTATGAGGTCTCCAAGTTGCAAAAATTACTAAGGCCACTGCTATCCATCCTCTGCCAGATGTTACATTCTCCTGCCATGCTGGAACATAAACAAGAGATAGATATGCTCCTCCAAGACCACAAAGAGCTCCGCCTACTAATGTATTCACATATTTATACAAATTAACGTTTATACTAGCTGCATCGGCAGCTGCAGGATTTTCGCCAACTGCCATGGTGTTTAAGCCCTTAGTAGTTTTATATAAATATATAAACAAAAGCAAAGTTATAATATATCCCAAATATACAAACACATCTTGATTAAAAAATATATCTCCTATAAAAGGTATATCTCCAATTAATGGAATTCTTTTAGGTACGAAAAATGATTTAACCTTATCTGGGGTAACTTGCCCAATCAATTTTTTACCTATCATACTTGAGAACCCTGTTCCAAATATAGTTAGCGTAAGACCACATACAACTTGATTTGCCCGAAGTGTTATAGTTAAAAACGCATAAATTAACGCTCCAAAGGCTCCTGAAATCGCTGCAGCTATCATTGCTATAACAGGATTTCCCGTACTTAAGCCTGCCATAAATCCAATGACAGATCCCATAAGCATCATGCCTTCTACACCTAAATTAAGGTTACCTACCTTTTCAGTTAATAATTCACCTAATGTGGCAAAAAGTAGAGGTGTACCTGCTACAACCGCAGCGGCTAAAAATGTTGTTATACTATTCATTTCTATTTTCCTCCTTTAATATGCCTTGATAGTTAAAATTTATTTTATATTTAATGAAGAATTCACTGCCTAATACAAAAAACAGTATAATTGCTTGTATTAATTGTGCAGCCGCTTCAGGTATTCCAAATGCTGTTTGAATAAATGACGCTCCTTGTAATAGAGCCGCAAATAGTATAGATACTATTACTATAATGGGTGCACTTAATCCTGAAAGCCAAGCTATAATTATAGCTGTAAATCCTGCCCCACCTGCAACTTGTGCAGACAGTGTCCTACTTACAGCTGATACTTGAATTACACCTGCAATTCCACAGAGTGCTCCACTTAAAAATATAGCTATGTACATGGTTTTTCTAATTTTAATGCCTGCATACAATGCTGTTTTTTCACTTTCTCCAAGCACCGAAATTTCATAACCCTTCTTAGTATATTTCATGAAAATATACACTATAATCACAAGTATAATTGCGATTATCCATCCCATATGTATACCAAAAACATCTGGAAGCGTTGCATTTGGCGATAAGTTAGGTATTTTAGGGAAACCCATTGCTCTCTTATCCTTCCAAGGTCCATATTGTAGGTATGTAATAAACTTTAAGGCTATGTAATTTAGCATTAATGTTACAATCGTTTCATTAGTATTCCATTTCCCCTTAAGTAAGGCTGCAATTAATGCCCATAACCCTCCGCCTAAAATACCTGCACAAAACATTATTAATAACAATGGTAATTTATCCATATAGGGAAATTTCAATGCAAAAAAAGTAGCAGCAAAGGCTCCCATTACTATTTGTCCTTCTCCACCAATATTCCAAAATTGCATCTTGAAGGCTATCGATATTCCAAGAGAAGCTACAATCAGTAGTATTGCCTTAATAAGTGTTTGCTTAATACTATAACTCGAGCCAAAGCTTCCCTTTATAAGAGACGCATATACGTCTATTGGATTAAGTTTAATTACTAACAAAAACATACCTAGTACCAATAATGATAGGAGGATTGCAATGCTTCTAATTTTAAAATTATCAGTTTTGCGAGTTTCAGCTCTTTTAACAATCTTCATCATCTAATTCTCCTCCATCTGGGCAGTATTTCCCACCATCATCATACCAATTTCTTCTCTTGAAGCTTTTTTCGCATCAACAATGCCAGTAACCTCACCATCACAAAGCACCATAATCCTATCGCACAACTTAATTAACACATCCAAATCTTCTCCAATGAATAATACTGCCGTTCCTTTTTCCTTCTCTTGACTTATTAGGTCGTAAATCGTATAACACGTATTAATATCCAAGCCCCTTACCGCATATGCCATAACAAGAATCTTCGGATACATACTTAATTCTCTTCCAACTAATATTTTTTGAATATTCCCACCTGATAAATATTTTATGGGATGATGTATGTCCGGTGTCTTAATTTCAAATTTCTCAACCATTTTTTTTGCTTTAATTACGACTGGTTTTCTATCTATAAATATCCCCTTTTGCGTGTGGTAATCCTTTAGCAAAAGGTTATCCACCATTCCCATAGAAGCAACAAGTCCCATTCCTAATCTATCTTCTGGTATAAAGCTCATACTTATGCCTTTATTAATAATATCTCTAGGAGATTTCCCTACTAGATTCTCCCCCTCAAGAACTATTTCACCACTTGCTACCTTCTCAATTCCTGCAATGGCCTCACATAATTCCCTTTGGCCACTTCCAGCAATTCCAGCCACGCCAAGAATTTCAGAACTTCTTAGGCTGAAACTAATATTTTTAATTATCTCTGCCTTTTCAGCATTTAACACTTTCAAGTCCTTTACCTTAAGCATTATATCTCCTGGCTCTTTATTTACCTTATTTATAGATAAATCCGCTTTGCGACCCATCATAAGTTCTGTTAATTGCTTTGGAGTGGTATTTTCTTTTTCAACTGTTTTTATAGCTTCACCTTTTCTTAATACAGTAATTTTGTCACAGATCTCCATTACTTCATCCATTTTATGACTTATAAATATAATTGCACAGCCTTGTTCTTTCATCTTTCTCATTATTTTAAATAATTTTTCAGTTTCACGTTGAGTAAATACCGTAGTAGGTTCATCTAATACCAAGACATCAGCACCTCTATAAAGTACTTTAAGTATTTCAAGATTTTGCCTCTCTCCTACTGCCATATCACAAACATATTTGTTTACATCCATCTCTAAATGAAATTTTTCACATATATCATTAATCTTTTTAATTTCTAACTTGTCATTAAAAAATAAGCCTCTATTTTGACCCAGTAATATATTTTGCTTCGCAGTCATTTCCTCAACTAATTTAAAATGCTGATAAATCATTCCTATACCAGCTTTAATAGCATCCTTTGGAGAAGTAAAATTCATATTTTTCCCATGAATAAAAATAGAGCCACTATCAGGAGTATATACCCCTGATAGCATATTCATGAGAGTGCTTTTACCTGCCCCATTTTCACCTAGTAGCGCATGAATTTCCCCACCATGCACCGTTAAATTCATATTCTTATTAGCTATTACCTTTCCGAAGGTCTTACTAATATTCTCTATAGATACATAAGGGATTTCATTCATATTAAATCATCTCCTCCATATTTTAAAATCATATATTATTTCTCTATTTTTCCTTCTACGCCTTTAACAAACCAATTAAATTGTAGTAATTCCTCATCTGTCATGACTTTACCTTTTTCAATTTTAGTAGTTCCCGTTTGGTCCTTTAAAGGTCCTACAAATATTTTGTTTTCACCTGAAAGAATCTCTGTTTTAGCCTTTTCTACAGCCTCTTTTGCTCCAGTTGGTGCATTTTCTGTGAGCGGCGCAAGACTCACTACTCCAGATTCTAAACCTTTCCAATAACTTGCTGATTTCCACGTACCGGCTTTAATAGCTTTTATTTGCTCAACATAATATGGTGTCCAATTCCAAACTGGCGATGTCATATATGCTTTAGGTGCTTTAGCTTTCATATCTGTATTATATCCAATAGCGGATATTCCTGCTTCTTCTGCAGCTTGTAATGGCCCTGCAGTATCTTGATGCTGGGTAATTACGTCTACACCTTCTGCAATAAGTGCCTTTCCTGCTTCTTTTTCTCTAGCTGGGTCATACCAAGTATTAGTCCATTTTACTTTTACTACAGCTTTCGGATTCACTGATTGTACCCCTAGAGCAAAAGCATTTATTCCTCTTATTACTTCTGGAATTGGGTGTGCTGCTGCATATCCTATTTTATTAGTTTTAGTCTTCATCCCAGCAACTATCCCTGAAAGATACCTTGCTTGATAGATACGTCCAAAATAGTTTGACATATTTTCTGAAGTTTTGTACCCAGATGCATGTAGATATTTAACTTCAGGATGTTTCGCAGCTGATGCTTCCATTCCATCCATAAATCCAAAACTTGTTCCTACAATAACGTTAGCTCCTTGATTAATCATTTCTTCACATACTTTTTCAACTTCTGCTAAATCCTCTTTTACTGATTCTTTATACAAAGTTTTTACAGCTAGCTGTTTTTCAATCTCTTTTCTTGCAACATCATGAGAGTAAGTCCAGCCTTCGTCACCTACAGGTCCTACATATATAAACCCTACGTTTATTTCCTTTTTTTGCGTACCTTTTGTCTCAGTTTTCTTATCAGTGCCACATCCTGCAATCATTAAAGGCATAACTAATGTAAGTACTATTAATAAACTTCCTAATTTTTTCTTCATTGTTAATTCCTCCCCTATAATAAATAATAAGTCTTAGCTAAAAACTATCTTGTTATCTTGTAAAGATTTTATTATGGCTAATGATTCTACTTTAACACCCTCCTTTTCTATGCATATTCTTCCATTTTGAAATGCTTTTTCGATTACAATTCCCACTCCAACCACTTCGGCTTCAGCCTGACGTACAATTTTTATAAGTCCTAATGCAGCATTCCCATTAGCTAAAAAGTCATCAATTATTAAAATCTTATCTTCTTTTTTTATATATTTTTTACTAGTTCTAATTTTATAATTCTTATTTTTTGTAAAAGAAAACACATCAGCTTCATATGTATTGCTATCCAAATTAGTGGCTTCATGTTTTTTTGCAAAAACTACAGGAATGTTACCAAAGTATTGTGCCACAATACATGCTATTCCTATACCTGATGCTTCAACTGTTAATATTTTTGTGATTTCATGTTGTGCAAACCTTTTTTTAAATTCTTTTCCAATTTCATTTAATAGCACTATATCAATTTGATGATTCAAAAAACTATCAACCTTTAAAATTCCACTACCTATTACTGACCCTTGCGTTAATATTTTATCCTTTAATATTTCCATAATCTTCTCCTTTATTAACTATATTTTCGACATACGATTCATTGCAAAACAAAAAACTCCTCTATTAACGGCTTAACGCGTTAGCTAGGGAGTTTATAATAAAAAAATTCATTTTAGAATAATTTAACTATTTTTATTAAAACACCCATAGTCAAGTATTTTACGGCTACTTGGTAGAAACGCTTAGTCCATATTTCTAAGCTTATATGAGTTTGCGAATATTAAGTTTTGTTTTTTATTAATTGTTCGTATTTATAGTTGTATATCAATACTACAACATTTTTTTCGTTAAATCAATATGTATTTAAAAAAATGCTGTACTAGATAATAATCTAGTACAGCATTTTTATACAATTATAATTTAATATTAACCGCAGGAATTCCCCAAATTTCTTTTGCATATTTCTCTACAGTGTTATCACTTGAAAAGATACCCGACTTAGCAATATTTGTAATGGCCATTTGTTGCCAAATGGACTTTTGTCTATATAACCTGTCAATTTCTCTATGTGCCTTTACATAAGCATCAAAATCTTTAAGCACAAAATACTCATCATTGTGTAATAGTAAACTATCATATATGCTCATAAATTCCATTTTAGGAGTTTCTAAAAATCCATTTACCAATTGATTCACTATAGTATTTACTCTTTGATCGCTATTATATATATCATAAGAGTTATAACTTTTATTCTTGTAATATTCTATTACTTCTTCTGATGTTAGTCCAAATAATATAATATTTTCTTTTCCGACTGCTTCAAATATTTCTACGTTTGCCCCGTCTAAGGTTGCTAGTGTTATAGCCCCATTCATCATAAATTTCATGTTACCAGTTCCAGAAGCCTCCTTAGATGCAGTAGAAATCTGTTCACTAACATCAGCACAAGGAATAATTTTCTCAGCTAATGACACACCATAATTTTCAAGGAATACTATCTTTATTTTACCGCGCGCTATAGGATCATTATTTATCTTAGAGGCTATTGTATTAATAAGTTTAATAGTTTGTTTTGCTATATAATAACTTGGAGAAGCTTTCGCACCAAATATAAAAGTTCTTGGAACCATATCTAAATTAGGGTTTTCAAGAAGCTGGTTATATAAATGCATTATATGGAATACATTTAAAGTTTGTCTTTTATAGGAATGCAGTCTTTTTACCTGAACGTCAAATATGGAATTCGGATCAATTTCAGTTCCATAGTTGGTTAATATATAGTTTGAAAATTTTATTTTATTATTCGTTTTTATGCTATGTGTTTTTTCTTGAAAAGCGGTATCCTTTGAATAATCCATTAATTTATGGAGCTCATTTGGAGACTTTACCCACCCATAACCTATAGTTTCCGTTATAAGTTCTGCGAGCTTTTGATTAGAATTTAATAGCCATCTTCTATGAGTTATGCCATTAGTTTGGTTGTTAAATTTTTCTGGGAAGAACTCATAAAAATCAGCCAATTCTTGATGCTTTAATAATTCTGTATGCAATTTTGCAACTCCATTAACAGAATGGCTTCCTACAATAGCGAGATACGCCATCCTTATATATCCATCATAAATAATAGACATTTTATTGACTTTATTCCAATCTCCATTGTACCTATGATACACTTCATTACAAAAACGCCTGTTTATTTCTTCTACAATCATATAAATACGTGGAAGTAATTTTTTAAACATATCTACAGGCCATTTTTCTAGTGCCTCTGCCATAATTGTATGGTTAGTATATGCCATAGTTCGCGTTGTAATATCCATTGCAGCGTCCCAAGATAAACCCTCCTCATCAATTAATAGCCTCATTAGTTCAGCCACAGCTACAGCCGGATGGGTATCATTTATCTGCACCGCCACGTGTTTATGAAACTCACTAAATGAAAGTTTCTTCTTTTTATAATTTCTTAAAATACTTTGTAATCCAGCACTCACAAAAAAATACTCTTGCTTAAGCCTTAGTAATTTACCCTTTTCATAGCTATCATCTGGATATAAAATTTGTGAAATAGCCTCCGCTGAATATTTGTTTTCACCAGCTTTTGCATAATTTCCTTGACTAAAGGATGAAAAATCAAAATCTTCCTCCATAGTTTCTGCGCTCCAAAGCCTTAATGTATTTACAGTATTATTCTCATATCCTTTTATTGGAGTGTCGTATGGTACCGCCCTTACACACTCATAATTTTCATGGCTAACTCTTGTTAATCCATTCTCTTTATTTAAATGTACATCTCCACCAAATCTTACTTCTACAGACTTGCTTTCTTTTCTTATTTCCCACGAATTACCATTTCTTAACCAATTATCAGGAACTTCTACTTGATAACCATTTTCTATTTTCTGTTTGAATAATCCATATTTATACCTTATGCCGCAACCATGACCCGGTATCTGCGTAGATGCCATAGAATCTAAGAAACATGCTGCCAATCTTCCAAGCCCACCATTACCGAGCCCCGCATCCGATTCTATATCCTCTATCTTTTTTAAACTAATTCCTAAATCATTAAGAGCATCCTCACAAATATCCTTTATACCTAGATTAACTAGATTACTATCTAGTAATCTACCAATTAAAAATTCCATAGAAAAATAATACACTTGTTTTCCTCTATTTTTTCCATACGCTTTATTACTTTCTATCCATGGTTTAGAGCAATAGTCTTTTACTAGTGCACCTAAAGCATAATATTGATGCAGAGGCGATGCATCAATTTCATCTTCTGCAAACATTGTTTGTAGTTTCTCTACATAGTCCAATTTAAATATTTCTTTATCTATTACTATAATATTCACCACCTAGCAATTTTAAAATTTACTTTTCAGATTAGTATATAATTCCATATAGTTTTCAGCCGAATTTTCCCAACTATTGTTTGAAATCATGGCATTTTGAACTAATTTATTCCAAGACTCTTTGTCTTTGTATAAATCCAGAGCCCTCTTTATAGCATCTAACAATTCTTGACTACTATAATTTTCAAAAGAAAAACCATTACCAATACTAGTATATTTATTATAAGGGATAACGGTGTCTTTGAGCCCTCCAGTTTCCCTGACAATTGGAATACTTCCATATTTCAAGGCTATAAGCTGGCCTATGCCACAAGGTTCAAATAAAGATGGCATCAAAAACATATCTGAAGCAGCGTATATTTGCTGTGCTAGCTCCTCATCGAAAATAATATTTGTCGATATCCTACTTGGGTAAATAGACGCAAAGTATTGAAATATATCTTCATAATATCCTTCACCATTACCAAGCAGTACTATCTGTATTGGAAGAATAAGCAATTCCTGGAGTTTATCCACAATTAAATCTAAGCCTTTTTGTTTCACTAGTCTAGTGGTAATTCCTATCATTGGCATTTCTTCATCTACGGTAAACCCTAGTTTTTCTTGTAGCTTTAATTTGTTTTTCACTTTCTGTTTTATACTTTTTTCATCATAATTGCAAAATATTTTTTTATCCACCCTAGGATCATAGAGATCATAATCTATACCATTTACTATGCCATATATATTTTCAGCCTTTGAGGCTAATAATCCATCTAGCGATTCCCCATAAAAAGGAGTTTGTATTTCTCTTGCATAAGTGTTGCTTACAGTAGTTACTGCATCTGAGAAAACAATCCCGCCCTTCATAAATGATACATTGTCATAAAATTTTAATGCTTCATCATTAAAATATTTCCAATCTAAATCTATTAAATCACCTAGTATCTCTTTGTTGAATACTCCTTGATATTTCAAATTGTGTATAGTGAATACACTTTTTATTTCATTATATCGCTCATCTTCACTATAATTTTCTTTAAGTAAAGCTGGTACTATTCCAGAGTGCCAATCATTACAATGAATTATATCTGGCACGAAATCCCCCATGTATTTTATAGATTCTAAGATTGCTTTTGAAAAGTAAGAGAATCTCTCTCCATCATCATAATATCCATATATCTCAGGCCTTTTAAAATAATCTTCATTATCTACAAAATAATAAGGCACCTCATCATAAGTCAAATGTTGTAGTCCACAATACTTATCTCTCCAACCAACTTTAACCTTAAAACTAGCTATAGTTTCCATGCAATTTTTAAATGACAAAGGAATTTTACTATATTTAGGTATAATTACTCTTGCGTCAATGCCGAGCTTTCTTAAAGCTTTAGGCAGTGCATATGCAACATCCCCAAGGCCTCCAGTTTTTATAAAAGGATATGCTTCAGAAGCCACAAATAATACTTTCATACTAAACCCCCCATTAAATATATGAAAATAAATAACAAGTAAGTATACTTGTTATTTTGTAAACAAGCTGAACAAGTAAGTATACTTGTTATTTATTTTCATATACCTTATTTTTTAAAATTGTTATGGCCGAAATTTTTTTTCAATAACCACCGGAAAATCTTCATCCCCATTTAGTACTGTATTTTCACTTATAATTGTATTTTTATCAATTATAACATTAGTCAGTTTACAACCTTTTTTAATTTCGCAATTCTGAAATATTATACAATTTTTGATTTCTGCCCCTTCGTGTACCGTCACCCTTCTTGAAATTATACTTTTCTCTATACTTCCTTTTAAAATACATCCATTGGAAATCAAAGCATTACTAACCTTTGATCCATTAAAGTATTTAGTAGGAGCTTCATCTTTACTCTTTGTATAGATTAACCCTTTGTTAAAGAATAATTCCTTGGTTACTTTACCATTTAGCATATCCATACTAGTTTTATAATAATTTTTTACAGAATTTACACATTGGAGGTATCCTTTAAACTCATATGCATTTACATTAAGTTCAGTAATTTCACTACAAATAACTTCTTTCATCGAATTATGATATCCAGTCTGAATGCACTTGTTTACAATAGCTATAAGAGTGCTTTTTTTCATTATATACATTTCCATTGATATATTTAGTTCGTCCTCTGCTCCTATGTTTTTTCCAATGTTCAAAACTTTATTTTCTTCATCAATATATAAAGTGCTACAACTTACATAATGCGTCTTCCCATTATTTGTTTTTTTGTATACTACCGTTATATCGCTACCGGATTCTTCGTGATACTTAGCAGCCTCATTGTAATCCATGTTACATAACATATAAGAAGAAGATATTATTACATACTCTTGCTTAGTTCTATAAATATATTCCATGTTTTCACTTATTGCATCTATATCTTTTAATTGTGATGTTTCTGAGGTAAGATTAAACAAAAATAGTCCATTTATTTTTCTATCTAAATCCCATGGTTTCCCTGAACCTAAATGATCCACTAAGGACCTCGATTTTGTGTTAGTAAACATACCTATATTATGAATACCCGAATTAATCATATTCGAAAGCACAAAATCAATAATTCTATATCTCCCACCTATAGGAATCGACGCTATAGGTCTCGATTTTGTAAGACTTTTAATATTATCTTCTTGCTCATTTAACATTAATATTCCTATATAATTTTTAAGCATGCTCTCACCTCGCAAGTTTTATAATTTAGTTACTTTCTTTGAATCAACCTTAATTTCTCTTCCTTGTTCTATAACAATAATGTCTTCTCCATTGCCAATATGCACATTACGTCTTACGGTAACATTACTTCCTATAATAGCTTTATCTATTACCACATTATTGCCTATTTTAGTATTAGGTAGAATTACGGAATTAGTTATTTTAGTGTTTTTTCCTACATGTACTCCATGAAAAAGCACACAATTGCTTATTTCTCCAAAAACAGTACATCCCTCATTGAGCATTGCATTGTCAATGCTTGCGCTAGGTCCGATATATTGTGGTGGCATCATAGGGTTCACTGTATATATTTTCCATTGATTATCATGTATATCGAGTTCGTTATCGTCAGATAGCAAATCCATATTAGCTTCCCATAAACTTTCAATAGTACCAACATCTCTCCAATACCCTTTGAATGGATATGCATATAATTTTTGATTATTTATCAACATTTTTGGTATTATATTCTTACCAAAATCGTTACTGGAATTTTTATCAAGGTTATCATCTTTTAAAAGCTGTTTAAGAACAGACCATTTAAAAATATAAACTCCCATAGATGCTAAATTGCTTTTAGGCTCTTCTGGTTTTTCATCAAATTCAAAGATGCTGTGATCCTCTCGTGTGTTCATTATTCCAAATCTACTTGCCTCGGCCTTCGTTACTTCTAATACTGCAATGGTAACATCTGCGCCTTTTTCTTTGTGATAATCTAACATTTTGGAATAATCCATTTTATAAATATGGTCTCCTGATAAAATAAGAACATACTCTGGTTCGAAGCTATCGATGTAATTTGTGTTTTGATATATAGCATCTGCTGTGCCATTATACCAATTTCCACCATCTTGACTTTGGTAAGGTGGAAGTAGACTCACCCCTCCGTTTTTCCTATCTAAATCCCAAGGTGCGCCTATACCTATATGAGAGTTTAAAGCCAAAGGTTGGTATTGAGTAAGAACTCCTACAGTGTCTATATCCGAATTAGAACAATTACTTAAAGAAAAATCTATAATTCTATACTTTCCTCCAAATGGAACCGCAGGCTTTGCTGTGATTTTAGTTAATTGTTTTAGTCTTGACCCTTGGCCTCCTGCCAATATCATAGCTATCATTTCTTTTTTTATCATGCTAGTTCTCTCCTTTCTAAACCTTTACTAATTAAATCATCTCCTGCGGAGCTACAATACTAACTTTTACTAAAGCTAACATCTTACTTAATAAAGATTTTTACACATTTTTACACCTAATTACCTCATCATGTAAAAACACAAAAAAAAATCTTTAGAAAATGCATACATTAATGAGAACAAATACGTTTCATAAAATTTATCTACAAGGTACATAGAATCTTTAGGGATTTTCAAAACAACTAATCAAAGAAAAATATTTGATGGCTTGCCATCCCCAAGAGGCTCATCCACAATTTCGCTTTAAAAATTAGGAATATACCCTCCACTTTAAACATATAAAAATTATAATTTAGTAATTGTATATAATAAATTTTGAATTCTAAAATTTATTAAAACGAAAGCAAAGCCTTATTTAACTGCATTTATTTGAATATTTATAATAATATTTTTATAATGTTTTTATAATTGTATCATAATAATAGGGAAAATATTGGTGGATTTTGCTCCTTATAATAATTATTTATCTACAAGTTTACTAAAGTTTCTTTTAGGATTAGAATATTATTACACTGTTTTAAGTTTCATAATAAAAATATATAAATATTTAAAGATAATTACATTTTTTTTATATCAATAAAATTTTTTTGGGAATAAGTGTTACATTTATAACTATATTACCCGCCAATATTCTGTTAAATATTTACAATTATTTTCTGTATCAGTTTTTATTACAGATAGCTAAAAATCTATAACTCTATAATCATGCTTTATGATAAAGCTCATAATTATTAAGGCACATTAAAATGAATAATTATTCATTTTAATGTGCCTTAGATAAAATTTCATAGAAATTTACTCATTAGAAATATCCATACCATAAAATATTTCGCCCATTTCCTTTTTTAATTTTTGTATAATATCACATTTTTCATCTTCATTTAAATCTTCTTGTTTAATCTCAAATAAATAATTATCAAGCTCAAAATCGTTTAATATCATTTTAGTATGAAATATATTAGATTGATATATATTCATATCAATTAAGTTGTATTTATTTATAGTTTCTTTTGAAATATAATCTTGTATAGAATTAATTTCATGATCTATAAAATGTTTTTGACCATCCATATCTCTAGTGAAGCCGCGAACTCTATAATCAATAGTAATAATATCCGAATCAAAACTATCTATTAAGTAATTTAGAGCTTTTAATGGCGAAATAGTACCACAAGTGGCTACATCTATATCTACTCTAAAAGTGCTTATATCATTTTGAGGATGGCTTTCAGGATAAGTATGTACTGTTACATGACTTTTATCTAAATGTCCCACGATATTCTCACGAATCGGAGTTAAAATTCCTCTATTACAGGTAGGATCCACCACATATAATGGAATTTCTTCCTCTGAAATAAGTAATGTTACGCTTGCTCCTTGGGGATCATAGTTCTGCTTTGCAATATTTAGCACACTTGCGCCTATCGTCTCAGTAACGTCGGTAAGAATTTTTGTTAACCTCTCAGCGTTGTATTGTTCATCAATATACTCTATATATCTTTTGCGATCCTCTTCTGTTTTTGTATAGCAAATATCATAAATGTTAAAACTTAATGATTTTGTTAAGTTGTTAAACCCATAGAGCTTTATTTTATTTTTCTCATTTTTAGCCAACTTTATTCCCCATTTCTATTAGACTTCTTCTAAAGAAAATTATATAACTTATGACTTCATTGTCAAGATATAAATTTATCGTTTCTTTCCATTCTATATAATAAATTGCTTGAAGTATATACTTTTTAACATTATAATTATTTATAATAGCAATATATATAATAGTAGTATATATGATTTTATGTTTATCATACTATTCCCTGTATAACATGGATATTAATATATTTAAGTGTAATATTTATATTTTTCTACAAATGTATATCATTAGAATCGGAGGTATTAATACAATGTATAAAAAATTAAAAGTTGGATTATTAGGTGGAACTGGATTTGTTGGTCAACGTCTTGTTACACTACTTGAAAATCACCCTTATTTTGAAATAGCTGTTATTGCTGCTAGTGAGAACTCTGTGGGTAAAACTTATTATGACGCAGTAAATAACAGATGGAAACTAGACGTACCTATGCCTGAAAGCGTTAAAAATATTGTAATTAAAAATATAAATGAAGTAGATGTAATAAGCAGCGAGGTAGATTTTGTCTTCTGTGCTGTTAATATGAACGCTAATGAAATAAGAGAAATTGAAGAGAAATATGCAAAGGCTGAAACTCCTGTAGTTTCAAATAACTCTGCACACCGAGGTACACCTGATGTTCCAATGGTTATTCCAGAAATAAATGCTGACCATTTTGAACTAATTAACGCACAACGTAAGCGTTTAGGCACTAAAAGAGGCTTTATTGTTGCGAAACCCAACTGCTCAATTCAAAGTTATGTTCCTGCTATAAGCGCCCTTATGGAATATAAACCCACAAAAATATTAGTTTGCACCTATCAGGCTATATCAGGTTCTGGAAAAATATTTTCAGACTGGCCGGAAATCATTGACAACGTTATACCCTATATAGGTGGAGAAGAAGAAAAGAGCGAGCAGGAACCCCTAAAAATTTGGGGCCATATGGAGAATAATAAGATAGTTAATGCTGCGGAACCTATAATTTCAACTCAATGCATTCGTGTTCCTGTGGCAGATGGTCACTTAGCTGCAGTTTTTGTTTCTTTTGAAAATAAACCATCAAAAGAAACTATTTTAAAGCATTGGGCAAGTTACGAAGGCAAACCACAGCTTTTAGAACTACCAAATGCCCCAGAGCAATTCCTAACTTATTTTGAGGAAAATGATAGACCTCAAGCTAGACTAGATAGAGATATTGAAAAAGGAATGGGCATATCACTTGGAAGACTTAGGGAAGATAAATTGTTTGACTATAAATTTGTTTGCCTATCTCATAACACTTTACGTGGTGCAGCCGGTGGCGCAGTGCTTTCTGCTGAACTTTTAATGAAAGAAGGTTATTTAACTTCAAAATAAAGAGAAAAAAAGTATATATTACGCGTATTGCAATACGATTAATGCATTCACTTGACTAAGAACTACTAATTTTATTTTTAATTAATCTGCTAGAAAACATAAACTCGCTGTCGCTCAAACATATGTTTTTCGAAACGCATCTTAATTAAAAATAAAATAAGAAGTTCTAAAGCTTGCTTCAATGCATTATACGTAATATATACTTTTTTTGCGCCTAAAAATCAGTGTTTTGCGAATATAAAATTCTCTGCCTCTGGGTAGTTCTCTTAGATACATAACAATTATTAATTATTATGTGACCACACTCGACATCCTGCCTCAGGTTCGCTAGCACATCCTTCTGCTTATCTTTTATGTTTTACAACCTTTAAGAGAATCCCCAAATTTTGAGTTTACCTTAATTCAGATTATAAGAATGATATGTCTTAACTTTATAGGTAATTTACCTAAGATAATACTCATTAGCTTTATATCTTATTAATGATCTTAATGAATCCATTATCTAAATGTTCTCTTAGAATATATAAAATTGAATTAAGACTTTTCTTTTCAAAAGCTAAGTCGTTGGGGCCAGCATTATTGTAATACATAATTTTCACTTCATGTGTTTTATTGTAAATTTCCACTCTTTTTACTTGACTCCATGCCGTACTAGAATTGGTACATGCCAAAAAACCGTTCTCATAAATACCTTGTCTTAATTTTGAGATAAGGTAAAATTCAATAAATAAACCTAATCCAAGTAACACCTCAAAAGATTTTTGTCTTTTATAAATCATTAAACTTCCTAAGATTGCACCGATAAGAAGCATTACAATACTAAAAATTTTACTGTGCTTGGATTGTATGATTAATTTTCTTTGTTTAACAAGTGATAATATAGTAATGAATAGCATATAAGCCATTTGAATCAATATTGGGATATCTGTTCTATCCATATTTTCTCCTTTCTTATCTAATATAACTTAGTATTATTTCGACGTATCACCATTCTTCTTTTTCCCAACACTCATCAATTAAATGTTCATTTTCCAGCTTCACATTATAGACATAACCTGTCCAGTTTATCTGACTTTTTTAATAAATCTCCTTCTGCTTATCTTTTATATTTTACAACCTTTAAGAGAATCCCAAAATTTTGAGTTTCCCTTAATTTGAATTATAAGAATGTTCCCAAGCAACATCTTTAATCAGCGCCTAAATTTAATACGTAAATCAACCTTTATTAAAGCCCAAGCCAGACAAAGGATGATATACCTATTTTTCTTAGATACCTAAGGGGAACGTCTTCATTACTGCTACCTATAATTATATTTTTGCTACCCTTCTCTGTGGTAATCTGCTTGCTCGTAGCTCCAATACCCTCCTCAACAGCTTCACCTTGAAAATCACTTGGATATATGTATTCTATATTTTCCAACTTAAAATTAACATTAAATGGACTAGCCAGTGCTACATATATAAGCTTTTTTTTAGATTTATTAAATACTGTACTAATATCTTTATTTATAGAATCTATGTTATCTTTTCTATATGAATTCATTATAGTAAAAATTTCATTATTTCTTGTCTCAATTTGTTTCCAATAAATGTCGGTGCCTATTATAGAAACAGAACCAGATATTATGGTTATTAAGAGAAAGGCTACTGCTATTATTAATGTTTTTTTTGCCTTCTTGTTCACAAACTTAAATATACCAATTAATTCATTTTTAATTTGATTTTCTTCACCAAATCTATTAATTGCAATGGAAATGCTTTCTTCTTCAGATTTTCCTTCAGACTTTAACTCTTCTATCAGTTGCAATAAATGATTTTTCATTTCATATTTTAATGATTCGATTTCTTCTTTATTGCCACCTACATGTTTGTAAACTGAATTAACATACTTATCAATCTGTTCCATAAAATTATACCCCCCTGTAAAATGTATCAATAATTTTTTTAAAAAATATCCACTCAGTTTTTTTATTGTTTAAATAATTCATTCCTTCGGCTGTAATTTTGTAATACCTACGCCTTCCTCCACCACTTTCAGTATCATCCCAATATGGGGAAATTAGCTCGTTATTTTCAAGTCTTTTTAAGACAACATACATTGTTCCCTCTTTAATCTCAAATGTTTCTTGACTTATATTTCTTATTTTTTTGGCAATGTCATATCCGTATAAATCTTCACCTACTAAAAGGCTCAATATTATACTTTCGATATATCCTTTTATCATCTCTTTATTTATTTCCAATTTTTCTCACCTCATAATTACATAATAGCACAAACTACTATATAGTGTACAGTAGTTTATGCTATATAATTTCACAATAAAAAACACAGAATTAATTAAATCTATGTTTAAGTGACAACTCTTTGCTGCGTCATATTTTACAATGATGTATGTATCGTTCTTTTATGATATAGGAAACAGCTTGCGGAAAACAATGTGGATAACCTTTTTTACAATTAATAGTCAAGATTGATTCTTCATTTGCCAATATTAAATTCAAAGCCTCTGAATAGTTCTCTGGGGACATAACAGTTGTTAATTGTTATGTGCTCACATCCAATAGTATGTATTTTAACAATAAAAGATAAGCAGAAGGTTTAACGACATTTTAGGAGCAAAGTCTAACACTTCTATAAGTGGGGGTTACATACTCTAACAAATAGAAAACTTCAGTGGGAGTATAAATCTCCTTCTAAAGTCGTTAATATTGCAGCGACCCAGGAGATGATTTAACACATCTTTCTTATCTTTTATATTTTACACCCTTTAAGAGAATCCCCAAATTTTGAGTTTCCCTTAATCCGGATTAAACCTCTATAAATTCCAATATTTGTTTAGGTTTTTGAAAAATATAATTTGCATTAATCCCACTTGAGGATTTAGCACCCCATAACGCTAATGCAAAATCTATACCAGCACTGGATGCACAGTCCATATCATATTTAGTGTCACCAATGTAAATTGTCTTTGATTTATCTGCTCCTGATAATTCAATAAATTTTAAAATAGGTTCTGGATTAGGCTTATGTTTTTCTGTATCGTCTGCGCAAACTACTAATTTAAAGTAATTGGTTAACCCAAAAGGTACAAAGTCATTTATGTACTCTTTTTTAGTCTTTGAAGTAACTATACCTACTGAAATTCCCATTTCATTTAATTTTACTAATGTATCCTTAATATCATCGAAAACTTTCACATGAGAAATATATTCTTCTAAATATCTATTCCATTTCTCATTAGACTCATGAAGATTAGTTATTCCAAGTTTATTTAATGTTACCTCTCCTGGAATACCTAAAGCGAATCTTAATTCTTCAAAGCTAAAATTTTTATTAAGTTCTTCAAACATTAATTTTTGGAGTGATGAAAGAACTGCAAATTCGGTATCTAAAATCGTACCATCAATATCAAATATAACATAATTATACATTATTAACCTCCGTTTTTAAAATTAAGTAATTGCACATAGTTTACATACCTACAATTGTAAACTAGCTATTTAAGCCACTTCTATGATACTAAATATAGATAAGTCAGAAAAATCCACGCTAAGGAATCAAAATGATCTATGCATCATTCTTTTATTATATAGATAACCTACAACAAGGTCTAGAGTACCTGTAAGATCTCGTTGTCATAACTGGCAAAAACATAAAAGGCGTATCACCTTGTTAGTGCGCCTTTTATGTTTTTGACGTAAATATGTTTTTTCAGCCACTGTCTGAAAAATTCCAGTTGTTCTTCGGTGTGGAAATAGTGTTCTCCATGCTCCATTACTTGCAAATCACAGTCGAAGTGTTTTGCAAATGCAGATACCACATCAGACTCACATAAGTTATCTTCTGAACCATAAAGAATTGAAGTTGGATTATTCCAAGCAACAATAGGATGTTCTTTCACATAGCAGTAGTAATCCCAATAGAGTGTTTGTCCAATTGGTGTCGAAACTTCTTTTTCTGTCTTTAGTCTATCCTCACTTATGCTAAACCATGTCATCATATTATTTATGATAAGTTCCATATTTACCACAGGAGAGAGAAACAAACATTGTTTCAACGGCTCATGTCTATATCCTAACAGGCTAAAATATGCTCCCATACTACAAGCAAATATACTTATATTATTTGATAATGATTGTGCATAATGCATAATGGTATTAAGATCTTGAACACAGTTTTGGACTTTGCAAGCATAGGTTTCATCTTTACGGTCACCATGTTCAGGCAAATCGAAACTAAGCACTTGATAACCTATTACTGTTGCCTCTTCTGCAAATACAACAATCGCATCGTCTGCCTTATTTGACATATTACCATGCACCACTACGAATAACTTATCTGATTTATCGCCCCACAAAATTGCAGGGATATTTCCTATTTTCAAATTTTGTTTTATCATTGTAATTTCTCCTCCATAAAATATAAATAATCTATAATTCGTATTAATCTACGATTATCTGTCATTCGTACATTTGTGATTAATACATTCTTTATGAATGCTTATGTATTAAATACCCATAATAGTATTTTTGTTTTTTCTTTAATTTAAGACCCTGCCTCTGGGCAGTTCTCTGGGGGGACATAACAATTAGTATTGGAAAAGCCTCAGGCTTAGAGTAACTTTTCTTAATATATGCTATTTAGCACAATTTATTTTTAGCCAAAGAGTTATTTTCTTAATATCCCATCAATTCTTTAACCTTGTCCTTATTTTCTTTATTTGTCAATTTCTCTAACAATATGAAAGCCACTTCCATTGCAGTCGATGGATTCCAAGATGTAATTATATTCTGGTCAATTACTATTGGTTGATTGATAACTTCAACACCAAAATCTTTCAACTGTTTTTGCCTTATTCCATCTCTTTTATTGTAGGTAGTTCCTTTTCTTCCTTTTAAAACTCCACTTTTTCCTAGGGGTAATGCAGCAACACATATTGAGGCTATAGTTTTACCTTTTTTATCAAATCCCCTTAGAATTTCTAAAAACTGTTCGTTATAAGCATCACTATAGAAATCATATTCTATAAATCCTCCTGGAATTGCTAATGCGTCATAATCATCAATATTTACCTCATCAAAAGTGTAGTCTACTACAATCCTTTGATTAAATGTACTGTTTACTTCCTTGGTCCTTCCACATGTAAATAATTGTGTGGATTTATCACCATCAATGTAATTCCATCCAATTACATCAATAAAAACACTTGCTTCAAATGTTTCAAATCCATTTGCCAATAATAATAACACTTTTTTCATATTTATTCTCCTCTTAATTTGTAGATAGTGTAAATACTATCAAAAATAAAATCAACTAACAATACTTAATATTCATAATATCAGCATGCACTTGTAACTTTTTTATAAAAACTTTTAATTAATAAATATATGTACACTAACCAAATGCTCATGTATACAAAATAAAGTGCAATTTTTATACTTTTAGGAAACCATACATAAACAGATTTTCAAAGAATTAAATCTTTGTTCTCATAATACTTAATTGATATATTCACCGATGTGTACAATATTATAAGTAATATGCATACGAGAGCAACATTAGCTATTATACCTGGTATACCACTAAAATATTTAATAATATTATAAAAATTTTCACTCCCCATAATGTACAAAAATAAGATTGGAATAATACAGATAAGAATACTTACAAGAGCAAAAATATTTCGTACCTTTAAATATTCTAATTTAAAATAAATTGGGAAATAAATAGATATTAACAATATAGTACTTAAAATCGAATACATAATTATACTTTTGAAATTCATTAGTTTACTAAAATCATCAAGATGCATTAACTTACTTACATGAATAAATGTACCAACGCCTAAACCAGAAACCCCTATACGCCTAAATAGAAATGTGAAGATTATAGTACAAATCATAGCAAAAATTAAAAATATTACGGATCCTATATATTTTGAAAATACTACCTCTCTTCTATTTACTGGTAAACTGTTAAACATAATATTAGACTTAAACTTATAATCATTTTCACAGGAGTTCTTAAAATACTCATAAGCAATAAGTGGCGGAACTATCACATAAATAAAAGCTGGAGCATTTATGAAAAATAAATTATTTGTAAAACATAGTATTAAAACTACTGGAAAAGTTCCTTTGGTAATGCTAATGTCCTTTAAAGCTAAATTAAACATATTGCTCCCTCCATTAAAACCTTAATTATTTTTTATTCTTATATATACTTTTATTGATAATAAAATTGCGATTCCTAATAAAAAAAATGCAATTTGTTTTCTCACAACATAATCTGTAATCGCCGCTATTAACAATTTACTACCCCCTAACATTTAATTTAAATTAGTTTTCAAACTTATTATTTTAATCTATAAATCCTTATTAATATAAATCTTGAGTGAAGTAAAAATCGATATAGAAATTAATATAATTGAGCTACATAGAAATGATATAACCATATATAATTCAAAATTAGGCAAAATCACAAAATTCATTAAAGAATCTTTTGCAGTAGCATTGTCAATGAGAGTAACTATCACAACTGTAATAGTTAAACAAATGAATATAAAATAATTCAAAACCTTGTTAATCAATTGTGATTTTAAGTATCCAAGCCATAGATAAATGGGTAAATATACGGAACTGTAAACAACAGTAAAAATTGAAACTATTATTATATCAGTTAAATTCATAAATCTATTAATATGACTAAGTCCAGAAAATTTGATTATAGAAGCAAATAGTATGGTAATAGCAATTCCAATAATAAGGAAAACAAAACTAGATAAATATTTGCTAATAACTATTTCTTTTCGGCTTACTGGCAGACTGTTAATCATTCTATCAACATCGTTTCTTTCACCAAATCCGCAACTGCTTGTAATTAATGAATTTGCAAATATAGATGGTGTTAAAATATAAACTGATGCAGCTCCTAGAAATTGTAGAATACAAATGATAGTAAAATTTAATAAGATTGCTATCATTAAATCCTTAGTACTTTTTTTCTGCATAAGAATATCCTTTAGAACTAAGTTAACCATTCCTCCCCCCCTTAACCGTATAAACCATAATATCCTCTAAAGTTGCTCTTTCAATTAAAATGTCTTTACCAATAACCTTTTTTATTCTTTCAGCGTTGTCAGTTAAAGCTTCAAATCCAAAAGAACTTTCATTCATTCCAATAAATTCTCGCTTTGTATTATCAGTTATAAGTGATCGATCGCCTTTCACTATTTTGTATTTTTCTAATATATCATCTTTAGAATCTGAAAAAACTATCTTGCCCTTATTAATAAATGTAATTGAATCAGCCACCTTCTCTAAATCTGTAGTTATATGTGTTGAAAAAAATATACTTTTATTTTCATCTTGAATGATAAAACGAAGAATTTGTAATAATTCACTTCTAAATACAGGATCTAACCCTGAAGTTGGTTCATCCATTAAAATAAGTTCAGCTTTATGTGAAAGTGCAATAGCAAGAGAATATTTTATTTTCATACCTTTTGACAACTCTTTTATCTTTTTATTTTTAGGTAAGTTAAAATCTAAAAGATATTTACTAAATGCATTATCATCCCAATTTTTATAGAACCGAGATATTATATTTTTCATTTCAATTAATTTTAAATTTTCATAACAGTATGTTTCATCGTATACAAAACCTATTCTCTGTTTAATATCCTTTTCACTTTTTATGTTATCAAGACCAAAAATTTTCACATCTCCTGAATCTTTTTTAATCAAATTCATTATAAGATTTATTGTAGTACTTTTGCCTGACCCATTTGGCCCTATAAATCCCATAATATAACCTTTTTTCAATTCAAAATTTACATCCTTTAAAGTAAAATCTTTATAGTTTTTGGTTAAATTTTTAACCTCTAAAATATTATCCGTATTAATCCCCACCCCTATTTAATATTTTCAGATAAAATATCAAGTAATTCTTTCAAATCGTCTAAAGACAAATCAATAAATTTGCTTTCTTCAATAGCCTCTGTTAATTTTCCTTCAATAATTTTCAGCTTTCTTTCCCTCAATAACTCTTTGTTTTGCCCTGCCACATAGGATCCTTTACCCGGTACAGTGTTTATAAAACCTTCCATTTCAAGCTTTTCATAAGCCCTTTTAGTTGTACTGACACTGATTCGAAGCTCAATAGCTAAATTTCTAATAGATGGAAGTGCATCACTTTCATTTAATTGTCCGTTAAAAATATGATTTTTTATCTGTGTTGTAATCTGTTCATATATCGGCTCATCAGATGAGTTTGAGATTATTATTTTCATTTTAAGTCTCCTTTAAAGAAACATGTGTCTCTGTTCTTACTGTATTAACTGTATTAACTGCATGTACACAGTGTATGCCTTTTTTTTACTTATGTCAATATGATAAATATAGAACAAGTTGCTACTGATAAATATTTATTCATATTTATTAGATTATCTCATTTGCATCGGAGAGTGTTCTATTTTGTCGTTAAAGAACTATTTCCTTAATATACCATCAATTCTTTTATATATAAACAACATTAAAATCAATTGCCTAGGCCATTTCTATGTGAGTTAGTATAGATCATCCGACAAAACCTAATTTAAGACATAAATTAGATATAAACATGACTTTTGCCTACGTTAAGCAAGTAATATCTAAAATAAGTCCCATAAAGTTTATATTAAAACTCTCAAATAAAATAAAACTAGAGTGTTTTTTACTCTAGTTAGTTAACAATATAAGAATAATATTCAGCATGTCCGAAATCGCTTAATATAACATATATTATATTTTAGGCTCAACAGTTTTAAATATAAGTCTTAATGTCATTATTACCGATGCAAGCTTATATTTTATCTCAATTGGCACTGTGCTACTATCAATCATGAAATCTAAAACATACTGTGTTGGGATTTTTGCAAATTTGGCAATAGTATCAGCACTAATCTTATGTACTTCAATTAGAACTCTTAAAAATGCTTTAAACTTAAAATCTGGTTCCTCCTTTGGAATAATGTCTAACATTGCTATTAAATTTCCAAAAGAAGAACGCTCTGCAAACCCTGTTGGTACTTCAATCTTGTGTCCATCACTTTTTACGCCCAACAAATGTGATAGACATTCTGTGCTCATTCCATAATCCTTCGTCAATGTATCTAATATTTCTCCTATCTCTTTATCTATATCTGTAATTATCTGAATTTCATTTTCCATTATTATCACCTCTTAAATTTAATTCGTATTTTACGAAAAAAGTGAAGTTATACCTTATCTAATTATATTCAGTATCCTTTTCTTAAACTCTTATGTAATAATATACATCACTTTTAACATTTAGAGTCTAGCTCATAGTTTACATATCACCAACGTTTTTCAACTGCAATACGAGTATCTGACAAGAAGCCTATTATTGCCACTATACTCATACTTACTTGAAATTAGACTTATTAAAACGATTATAGCTATAAAATTAAATATAAACAATAAAATGGTTGTCATTGTGGTCATACTATCATCTCCTTATTTTAACATCGTTAGTTACAACAACTAACGATTCTTCCCATTTTCCTTATTGAAAAGTATACAACTATGTATATTTATTATTAAGTTAAAAAATAAAATACCAATGACAAAATTGAACTTTCCATCAATGAACAAACTTACTAATATAAGAATAATATTAATGATTGTTATAATCCTTGTTTTTTTAATGCTCCTTTTTTTAAACAACATTTTTTCAATACTCATTTTCAATCTCGTCCAATAAACTCTCAATTTTCAACCCCCTGTAATAAAAATCATTAAATACAATGATCTATGTATTGTTCTTTTATGATATAGATAACCTATAATAAAATTGTAACATATTTTTATTATTATATTGAAATAATTAGCAAATAAAACATATGCTTCCACAACCTTATGCAGATAAAAATAACATGCTAATTATAAAGTTAATTAGCATGTTATTATATTAGGAAACGGCTTGCGGAAAACAATGTGGATAAATTGAAGTTTATTTCTTGTTATTTTTTTTATTAATGGCAACAAAAGCACATAAAAAAGTAGCACCTATTGCAATCGAAAGAGCAATGTTCATTTGAATTTCTCCTCTCAAATTCCTATTTACATATTAATTTAATAAAAAGCTACTGTACATTAAAATACAATTATTCATGTATCGTAGAATCACGATTGATGTACTATTTAAGAAAAATACGTCTTAAATAAACCTAAAGATTATGTTCGGTTTTCAAATATACTTTGTTTATTTAATTGCAGTTGACTTGATGTTAACTGAATAATCAATTCCTCAATTGCTGATATGCTTACCACGGCACAAATTATATACATCAATACTGTTGTATGAACAAATGGAAGTAATATTGGAAATATGAATAAAACTAAGCCAGTGATTTTATTTCCGTAAGTATGAAGACTTGCAAAAGTTTTATATTTTTTAATGCCTATAACCATCGATGCTAATCTTATAATAGCAATTGAAATAATCCAAATGACTATTTTAGTTGCAGGATTTACGATTGGATAAAATACCAGCTAAAAGACTTTTTAGTGGGAATTATTAAGATTTATACTAGGCTACCTGCATAATAGTATGATTTTCTCCGGAAGCGACTTCAAATAAGAGGAGCAGAAACAATTGAAATTTCATTTAGAAATCCTACCGATTTATGCGCAAAAAAAAGTATATATTACGTATAATGCATTGAAGAGAGCTTTAGAACTTCTTATTTTATTTTTAATTAAGATGCGTTAAGAAAAACATATGTTTGAGCGATTATAGCGAGTTTATGTTTTTTAGCAGATTAATTAAAAATAAAATTAGTAGTTCTTAGCGAAGTGAATGCATTAATAGTAATATATACTTTTTATATTTTTTTTCCACTAACAATAAATATAGGATTATTTGCCATTAACATATAGCTCTTTCCTTTTGTCTTACTTACTTGAATTTGTACACATTCTACTTCATAATTTAATGTTTTTAAAGCTTCCATAGCCTTGTACACATTATTTATTGTTATAAAATTTAAAACTATATTTCTGTTTTTCTTAAGCTTACTTCCATACTTATCGATAATATCAGCTATATTTCCACCACTTCCACCTACAAATATAGCATCAAATTCTCCTGTTATATTAGTCTGTATCTCCATGGCTTCTGAACTTAGTATTTCCAGGTTACTCGTTTTAAATTTTTCTTTATTTTGTTTTATAACCTCTAATGCATCAAGATCTTTTTCTATAGCGATTACTTCACCACTACTGCATATCTGAGCAATCTGAATACTTACTGATCCTGTTCCCGCACCGATGTCTATTACCCTATAGTCCTCTTCAAGCTCAAGCTTTACTACACTTAATATTCTTACTTCTTCCTTAGTCATTGGGCAATTGCCCCTTATAAATTCATTATCTTTAATAAATCTCATGTTTTACACTT
This sequence comes from Clostridium sp. CM027, assembly GCF_024730565.1. NCBI lineage: Bacteria > Bacillati > Bacillota > Clostridia > Eubacteriales > Clostridiaceae > Clostridium > Clostridium sp. CM027. Next base: position 3,499,198 of record NZ_CP077725.1, on the reverse strand, counting down.
CCTTCAATTTTAGAAATTAAGTATTTATTCTTAATGAATGCTAACAAAAGTATATATCGCGTAAAATGCGTTTGAGTAAGCCTTAGTTATTCTTAATTTGTTTTAGTTTCAGATGCGTTAAGAAAAACACATGTTTGAGCGCTAGCGAGTTTGTGTTTTAAGCAACTGTAAATAAAATAAATTTTAGAATTACTTGACAAAGCGAACGCATCTGTAGCGATATATACTTTTCGTTATAGCATACAGCAAGAAAAAATTGATACTTCACATATTGCGCCTGTTATTCACTGAACTCTTATATTTTAAAACTCCTAAATGATTCTAAGAATTTTTCAATATCATTATCAGTATGCTTAACGCATAAGAATATTGCCTCAAATTGAGAAGGTGCAATATTTATTCCACTTTTTATCATATGTTCAAAGTATTTTGCAAATAGCGATGGATCACAAGTTTTAGCATCTTCAAAAGTTTTAACTTCACTCTTCTTTGTAAAGAATGCTGTGAGCATTGAACCACATCTATTAACTACCATAGGTATACCTTTTTCTTTTGCAATTTCTAGTAGTCCCTCTTGAAGTTTTTCTGAAAGCTTCTCCATGTGCGCGTATTGACTAGGATTATTATAAAGCTTAGTTAATGTTTCATATCCTGCTGCCATTACCACTGGATTCCCAGACATAGTTCCCGCTTGATAAACTGGTCCCATAGGAGATAATAACTCCATTATTTCTTTTTTCCCACCATATGCACCACAAGGAAGTCCCCCTCCCATGATTTTTGCATAAGTTACTAAATCAGGAACTATTCCATAAATACTTTGTGCTCCTTTATACGCTACTCTAAACCCACTCATTACTTCATCAAAAATAAGTAGACTCTTGTATTCATCACATAAATTTCTAAGCTCTAATAAAAATTCTTTTTCAGCTGGTATAACTCCCATATTTCCTGCTACTGGCTCAATTATTATACAGGCAATATCATCACTATATTTATCAAACAATGCTTTAACGCTGCTAATGTCATTGTAATTTGCAATTAATGTATGTATAATACTTTCCTCAGGAACACCTGCTGAACCTGGTATTCCCGCGGTCATTACTCCTGAACCGGCTTCAACTAGAAAGCCTTCAAAATGTCCATGGTAGCAACCTGCAAATTTTATTATTTTATTCTTTCTTGTATATCCCCTTGCAAGCTTAACTGCACTCATTGTGGCTTCTGTACCTGAGTTAACCATTCTAATCATGTCTACACTATCTACAGTGCTACAAATGTGCCTTGCGAGTTTTAGTTCTAATTCTGTAGGTGCACCAAATGCAATAGCACTGGTGCAAGTATTTTGTATAGCTTTTACTACATCATCATCACTATGCCCAAGTATCATAGGTCCCCAAGCGCATACAAAATCTATATATTTATTTCCATCTTCATCATAAATATATGCCCCCTTACCTTTTTTAATAATTGGGGGAGTTACACTTACATCTTTAAACGCTCTAACTGGACTATTAACTCCACCAGGCATATATTGCTTTGATTCATTAAATATATCTAAATTTCTCATCGTAATTTCCTCTTTTCTAAATATTTAATTTCTAATTATCCCTTAATCCATCTACATAAATCAAGTGCATAATAAGTGATTATCATATCCGCTCCTGCTCTTTTCATAGACATATGCATTTCCATAGCTACAGCTTTTTCATCAATTAATCCCATTTTTGCAGCTGATTTTACCATAGCAAATTCTCCACTAACACTATAAGCTGCTATTGGCACATCATGTCTATCACGAGCCCATCTTATTACATCTAAATATGATAATGCTGGTTTTACCATTACAATATCTGCGCCCTCTTCAATATCGCATTCTATTTCTCTCATAGCTTCTCTGATATTTGCTGGATCCATTTGATAAGTTTTTCTATCCCCAGACTGTGGCGTTGAGTTAGCCGCTTCTCTAAAAGGGCCATAAAACGCTGACGAGTATTTTGCACTATAAGCCATTATTGATACATCTTTAAATCCATTTCCGTCTAAAATTTCTCTTATTGCAGCTACATGACCATCCATCATGTCAGATGGTGCTATCATGTCCGCTCCAGCTGCAGCATGAGATAATGCTATTTCTGCCATATATTTTAAACTCTTATCGTTATCTACTTTCTCGTTTTCTAATATTCCACAGTGTCCATGACTAGTATATTGACACATACATACATCCGTTATTATAACTAATTTTTTTGATATCTCTCGTACCTTTTTAACTGCTCTTTGAACAATACCATTTTTATCAAAGGCCCCACAACCTACTTCATCTTTATGATCTGGTAATCCGAATAAAATTACTCCACGTACGCCCACTTCTTCAACTTCTTCAATAATTTCATGAAGTCTATCTAATGAAAAATGATAATTCCCTGGCATTGAAGATATTTCTTCTTTAATATTTTCACCTTCTACTACAAAAATAGGAAATATAAAATCTGATGGTGTTAATATCGTTTCTCTTACTAAATCTCTTATATTACTTGTTTCTCTTAATCTTCTATTCCTTTTGAACACAGTTATCCACTCCTAATTAAATAAATTATCATTTTATCCACAAATTGTTATTAATTCATCACCTGCGGTGCTGTAAATCATCTCTAAATTAACATTACATTTTTACAAGCTTGCTTATAACCCCTTCTGCACTATATTCATCACATATAATAGATTCTATACCATTATCTGAAAGTTCCTTTGCAGTTATAGGTCCTATAGCCAGTGCCGCTTTCGATTTTATAACTTCAATACCTACCATTGTAATCATATTTTTAACAGTCGACGGCGAAGTAAATACTATCAAATCTACATCTTTTATTTCATTTTCATATCTTAATTTACCACAAACCGTTTCATATGTGAAAACTTCATCCACGCTGCAGCCAATACTTCTTAATTCTTCTACCAAATAAGGTCTTGCATCTTTAGATCGAGGAACTAATATTTTATCTTTCGCCTTTACGTATGTATTCATTTTCTCAAACAAACTTTCAGCAACAAAATGATCTGCAACTATTTCTGGCATAATCCCTCTATTTTTAAGAGCGCTTGCAGTGGCTGGCCCTATGGCTGCAATTTTAGCTTTGAGCTTCCTAATATCAAATTCAATATCCTTTAAGTAATCGAAAAAGATATTCACTCCATTTACACTGGTTAAAGTTAAAAAATCATAGCCCGCAAGCTTTGTTTTATAATCATCTAAATTATATGAAGTGTTTTTAAATTCAATGGAATTTATCTCAAGTACTTCTGCACCTAAATCTATTAATTTTTCTCTTAATTCCTTTGATTGCTCTTTTGAACGAGTTATACAGATGTTCTTCCCGAATAAAGGTTTCTTCTCGTACCAATTGAATTCATCATTAAATTTAATTACTTCCCCCACTACGATAATGCAAGGAGATGATATTTCTGATTTTTGCACCTTGCATAAAATATCTTCTAGCGTTCCCACTACCTTCTTCTGCTTTGATGTAGTTCCTCTCATTATTACCGCGCAAAGAGTATCTTTACTTTTTCCATTGGATATAAGATTTCCTGCAATCTTTTCTAGATTTTTAAAACCCATCATAAAAACCAAAGTTCCGCCAAGCCTTGCTACCGCATTCCAATCAATATTAAGTTTTTCTGCGGTCATCGCAGTGAATATATGGAAACTTTGAGCTATCCCTCTATGAGTGATAGGTATCCCAGCATAATTGAGCACTGCTATTGGTGAAGTTATTCCTGGTATAACTTCAAATTCAATGTTCTCTTCAAGAAGTGCTAAAGCTTCCTCTCCGCCACGTCCAAATACAAATGGATCTCCGCCCTTAATTCTTCCAACTACATGTCCTTTTTTAGCGAGCATTACTAGCATATCATTTATCTCTTCCTGAGTTTTATAATGACAGCCCGGCTCTTTTCCACAATAGTATATTTCACATTCCGCTTTTAAATATTTAAGTATACTAGTACTTGCTAACCTATCATACATAACTGCAGTACATTTTTCTAGCATTCTTATTGCTTTTAGGGTTATTAGTTCCTCATCTCCTGGACCGACTCCCATTAAATAAACCTTTCCCATTAGTATCCCCTTTCTACTTTTTAATATGATTAATTATCTTCTAATATTTTTTTAGCTAGATCAGCACCTAGCTTTATATAATCATTTTTATCTCCTGAAAGTTGTTTTTTCACTATTTTCCCATCAACTTCAAACACGCCAAGCATGTGCATAGTTTCTCCTTCAAAATAAGCATATGCTCCTATACAACCATGGCAATCCCCATTAAGTGTCGCCATAAAGCTTCTTTCTGCGTCTACGCAAATTCTAGCATCGTAGCAATCTAATTTTCTAATCATAGATACTTGTGGATGGCTTTTAACCATTTCAATACCTAATGCACCTTGGGCTATTGCTGGTACAACTTCCGTTGGTTCAAAATAGTTAGTAATTATCTTTTCCATACCTAGTCTTTTTAGTCCCGCAGCCGCTAGGATTATGCCATCTAGGTTTTCCTTTTCTATTTTTGCTATTCTAGTCTGTACATTACCTCTTATAGGTACAATCTCCACATCTGGTCTTAGTATCTTAATTTGAGTGCCACGTCTAATACTACTAGTTCCTATTCTTGCGCCCTTAGGCAAGTCATAAAAACTAATGTTGTTAAAGGCAACAAATGCATCCCTAACATCTTCTCTAACTGGAATAGCCACTATTTCAAACTCCTCTGGTATTTCGTAGGGTACATCCTTCATACTATGTACTGCTATATCAACTTTTTGCTCCAGCATTGCAACCTCTATTTCCTTTACAAAAAGACCCTTACCTCCTATTTTATCTAAAGTTACATTTAAAATTCTATCTCCCTTAGTCTCAATAAGTACCTTTCCAGAGTCAATATTAAATTTTTCTTTAATCATAGCCATAACTGTATTAGCTTGTACTTGTGCAAGTTCACTTCTCCTAGTTCCTATATTAATTTTCAAAATTTATTCCTCCTTTAACTTCAACTTTCAATTCTCAACTATCCCAAATTCAGCTCCATAAAACATTTCTAAAATAGTATTTTGCACTCCCTTATTATAGAAAAAGTAGAAATCTTCACTACATACAAAATTCATAATTTCCTTTTTGACTTCACTCTTCTTTACCATATTTCTCATGCTACATGTATAATTTATAAAACCTTCATACTCACAAATTTTATCTTCTATGACTTTCGACATGAAAAGTGTTGTTTTAGGGCTACCGTTTTTAGTATGTAATGCAAATTTCATATTGGGTGTACTTCTTTGAACTGGTGTTACAAATAACCCTTGTTTATAATCCCCGCAGTGTACATATAGTTTACTTTTTCTATCGCAGTATTCTTTTATACCATCATTTGTCTCTATATTATCTGTAGCAATAATTACAATATGATTCTGATCCACATATCTTTCATCGTATTCACCCTTTATTAATTTTAGGTTATAAATATTTTGTAGTGTGTAAAATTCTAGGCAAAACTCTTTTGATACTACAGTAATATTACAACCTTCTTTTGAGAAAGTTTTACATTTTATAAGAGCTGCCTCTCCCCCACCAACTATAAGTATATTAATCTTATCTGATAGCAGTGAAATCATGGTATAATTTAAACCTGAAAAATCCTGCTTATTATGTCCACGCATTCCTTAGACCTCCCCTTCAAATGTTCCTCCTTTAACACCTCTATAGCTTTGTTTACATAGGCATTTGAAGTACTCTTCAAAAGTATCTCTGCTAATTTTTCATTATCCTTAGTCTCTTTCTTGTGCTTAAAAGTCTCTAGTCTTTCTTTGTAAACACCTTCACCATTGTGTTTTAACTTTTTTATAAAAGGCGATAACTCTTCCATGGTTTTCCACTCTATATACTCTTTTATAGCTTCATCCACAATGTATCTATTATCCCTCATAGAGGCTTCACGTCTTTTGTAGTTGGCATCATGGATATCGCCTAACATATCTATGTCATACACTTCATATAAGGGGTTTTCACTTACTATTTCTTCAATGTCCCTTGGTACAGCTAAATCAAATAATAATAAGTGTTTGCTCGGTAACTCCTTTAAGTGAACCACAGTATGAGGGGCCGTTGTACAAGATATAACACAATCCACCTTTTCATAATATTTATGTATGTCGTTAAACGGTATCATTTTCACCCTCGGATCTTCTATATTAGCCTTATGAATATCCCTAACTGCAATATATAGTAAATTTATTTTCCCCTCTAGTATATATTTTGAAGTTAATTCTCCTACCGCTCCATAGCCTAAAATCATAAAATTTTTGTGTCCCCTATCTATTGCTTCTTTAACTACCATAGAAGATGAAGAAACCGGTATCTCACTTATTTTAGATTTATTTCTAAACTTCTTGCCACAAGCGATAGCATTTTCAAAAAGTCTTTGAAGTTCCTTTTTAGTTGATTTTGAACCTTTTGCAGCTTCATAAGCATCCCTAACTTGCCCTAAAATTTGGTCCTCTCCAAGTAATAGTGAATCAAACCCACAGACCACATCCATTAAATGTTGTATTGCTTTTTCTTCCTTATAATTTTCTACACACTTTATTAAAGACCTATCCCAATTTAATGCCTTAAAAATCTTATCAACAATCTCTTCATCCTTAGATTTAAAATATATCTCTGTCCTGTTGCAGGTACTTAAAATAACTGCCTCTTCGCAAATATTTAAAAGTTCCTCTAAGCACTTTCCTTGGCGTTTTGGTATAATTGAGAGTTTTTCTCTAATTTCTATTTTCACATCATGCTTTAGCCCTATAAGTTGTATCATTATATCATCTCCAAAAATACATCACTATTACTAATATTTCATATATACGCATATTTCATATAACATGCATATTATTATTAAATAAAACATTGCCCCATACATTAATTTTATTGTATCTATTATATGTTCTTTCCCCAAATCGTTTATTTTGTTTCCTATTGTTGGTTTATACATTTTTTCTCCAAAATATTCATTCGTACCACCTAGTCTAACTCCCATAGCCCCCGCTGCTGCTCCTTCTGGATAAGCACAATTAGGACTTTTATGATTTTTTCTATCTCTTATCATCACTTTTATACTGCAAGCAATATTTCCTCGAACAAGTGGTGATGCCAAACAGATTAAAAATCCTGTTATTCTTGCTGGTATAAAATTAAATACATCGTCTGTTTTAGCTGGAAAGAAACCAATATATTTATATTTTTCATTCATATATCCAAGCATTGAATCCATGGTATTTATGCCCTTATACATCATAGCTAAAGGTGCTCCCCCTAATAATGCATAGAGAATAGGGGCTATAACACCATCTGCTGTATTCTCTGCAATGGTCTCCACATCAGCTCTTACTATTTCATACTCAGTAAGGGTTTTTGTATCTCTCCCTACAAGGTACGATAATTTAACTCTTGCGTCATAAATATCATTATTAACTAAAGAATCATAAACCTTCTTACCTTCTTTATGAAGGCATCTAGCAGCTATTGTAGTCCAAAGCAATATTATATTGAGAATATGGTACAACCAAAAAAACTTATTAGAAATCCTCAAAATTATAAAAGGCACTAAAAAACTAGAAAGTGCTACTATAACTACAATAATTCCGCCAAAAACTTTAATTTGACCATTAGTTTTACATATCGTTCTGCCTAACTTATCTAATTTAGAAATAAGCTTTCCTATATAAATCACCGGATGTTTAAACCAATATGGATCTCCAATTAATAAGTCTAACATTACCGCTAAAATTAAATCTATTATGTTCGTCTGAAATAGTATTGCCATTTTAATTCCTCACTATCTTATACTGTTATAATTTTTTAAATAGTTGTTAACTGTCCCTAACTTTTTCTTTTTATTCCTATGATTTTATAGATTGAATCCATATCTACATTATCTCTAACTATATCTGCTAGCTTGTCTAATTCTTTTTCTCTTAGATTTTCATAAACCTTAGATTTTTTAGGTTCCATAGCTTTTTTTACCCTTAAAGTATTAATCATATGTTCTCTAAACTCTACTCCATCAAAAACTCCATGAATATATGTACCCATAACATTTCCACCTGCATTTATTGCTCCATCGAAGGATGACGTATCAGAACCATTCTTATCATAGATTTCAAAAAGTGGTTTTGCATTATGACCATATTTACAAATTCCCATATGTATTTCGTAACCATAAGTTTCTATACTAGTATCCCTAATGTTAATGCTACGAGCCTTTACTCTTGTAGTTATTTTCTCATCTTCAAATATTGTGTCTACGTCTAAAAGCTTCATACCCTCTGTTTCTTTTGAATTTCCCTCTAAGCCATTAGGGTCACTTAAGCTATTTCCTAACATTTGATAGCCTCCACAAATGCCTAATACGTTACCTTGTACACTATATTGCTGAACCGCTTCTGCAAGTCCCGAATTTCTTAAAGAAATTAAATCATCAATAGTATTTTTTGTTCCCGGTATGATAAGGAGGTCTGGTGTGCCCAATTCTCCTTTAGTTGTAACAAATCTAACTGATACATCTTCTTCAGCCTTTAATGCGTCTAAATCCGTAAAATTCGATATATGTGGAAGCTTTATTACAGCAATATCAATAGGTGCAGTAATTTTTTTGTTAAATTCTACTGCACCATCTTCATCTTCGAGTTCCAATCTAAAATAAGGAACTACTCCTGCACATGGAATATGTATAATATCCTCAAGCATTGTAAGTCCTGGCTTTAAGATTTCTAAATCTCCTCTAAACTTATTAATAATAGTGGCTTTAACTCTTTTTTTCTCGGCCTCATTAAGCAAAAGCAAAGTCCCTGCTAGTGACGCAAATACTCCACCCTTATCTATATCTCCTGCGAGTATCACAGGTGCATCTATAAGTTCCGCCATTCCCATATTCACTATATCTCTATCTCTTAAATTAATTTCTGCTGGGCTACCTGCTCCTTCCATTACTATAATATCAAACTTCTTCTCTAATTCTTCAAACTGCTTTTTTAACATGTCTTTGAATTCCAATTTCATATTATGATATTCCATAGCTGTACTATTCCCAAAAACCTTTCCATTAACGATAATTTGGCACTTTTTATCCGAGGTAGGTTTTAATAAAATCGGATTCATATATACCTCTGGCTCCAATCCTGCCGCATAGGCTTGAAGCACCTGCGCACGTCCCATTTCTTTTCCATCCAATGTAATATAAGAATTCAATGACATATTCTGTGACTTAAAAGGACATACTGAAAACCCATCTTGCACAAAAATTCTGCAAAGTGCTGTTACTAATATGCTTTTTCCTACTGATGAAGCGGTTCCTTGAACCATTACTTTAGCCATTACTATTTCTCCTTTCTTCCTGCTTGTATTCTTATTTGGCACACAACAAAAAAACAGCAAGCTTGCGCACCTGCTGTTATGTACAAATTTTTCATTGCACTAACTTGAATTCTACAGTTCTTTCCCGCCGAAAGCTTAATATTACTAATTTAGGCAGGTCTCCTGGCTCTTGATACACTTTCTCTTATCACTTTCCCTTTCAGGTAGTTATAAAAGATTTTCTCTCAATTACAGTAGCGGGGGCTGCTGTGGAATTACACCACATTCCCTTTTCACCTTACTAATCATATACTAAAGTAGCTGCATCCACTTTAGTGGCTGATTAATAATAGGCACCTAAACAAATCTATTCATTTTTAACTAATATAATTCATAATTTTCATTTTTAAAATTTTCAATTTAATACATTTCTATGTAATTAAGTTTATAGCATTATGTTAATCCTGTCAATAAATAAGAATCTAAAATGCTTAAGTCTCATATGGTTATAAGTTATCTCCTGCGAAGCTGCAACAGTTCCACAGGAGATGCATTAATTCGCTAAATTAATTTTGCCTGTAGAAACATAGCTTGTTTGCCTATTTCTGTGAATTTAGCTTCATATTCTGTAACTACGTTATCTTTAAAATCACTCTTATGCAAATCATAGGTTGAAAATAATATTTCAAACCCACACTCTTTGAAATAATCTACCGATTCTTCGAATAACTCTGTATCATCTGTTTTGAACCAAACTTCAGATCCCGGTTTTAAGAATTTCTTATAGCTCGTCAAGAACTTAGTATGAGTTAATCTTCTTTTATTATGTCTGTCTTTTGGCCAAGGATTACAAAAATTTATATAAATTCTGCTTATCTCATCTTTTGCAAACACATCATCAATAAGCATAATGTTCATTGGCATAAGACGTACATTTATGTCTTGTTCCCCTTCAACTTCTCTTACTTCTATAACTTTTCTAAGGGCAAATACCAGAACCTCATCTTTTAAATCAATGCCTACAAAATTGATATCGAGATCTCTCCTGGACTTTTCTGATATAAATCTACCTTTACCGCAACCTAGTTCTAGATGAATTGCATTGTTATTTTTAAACTCTTCATTCCATTTTCCTTTGTGATCATATTGGTCAGTTATTACAATATGACTAGTTTCCAGCTCTGGCCTAGCCCAATATTTTTTTCTTAAGCGCATATATTTTTCTCCTTACATTCTAAATAATAAAAAATCACTATATGATTTTCTTAGCTTTATATTAATATTAAAACATCCCTGCAATATTTAAAAATTGTTTAAATAACCATAACCCTGGCGCTTGCACGATATAAGTAAAAACTGATTGTCCACCAGGTAATATAGGCAATATTAACACCATAAATATTAAGAATTGATACCTATAAATTGTATCTGGTAAATTGTAAAAAAACTTTGGGAACAAATCCCTAACTATATGAGATCCATCAAATCCCGGTATTGGCACTAAATTAAGAAAAAACAAAATACAATTTAGGTACCCTGTAATTATTAAAATTTGGCTAATAATAGTATATAATCCACCATGAATTGGTGGAAATTTCGAAAATAACACAGTAAGAATTGCAAATACAAACCCTAGAATTAGATTAGCAATTGGGCCTGCAACTGAAACTTTCAAATCATCCTTATAATAATTTTTAAATGCACTAGGATTTGTCTGAACAGGCTTTGCCCAACCAAACCCTACTAATATAATCATAAGAAATCCCATTGGATCTATATGTGCGATTGGATTCAGCGTAAGTCTCCCTTGAAATCGTGGAGTTTTGTCTCCTAACCTATCTGCTACGATAGCATGCGCATACTCATGAAAAGTAAATGCTAATAAAATTGCGGGTATCATCAAAATCTTATTTAATATTTGTTGTGTATCCAAATTTATTCCTCCTTATACTCCTACATGGTAGGCAATGTTAATCGCTACTCACCTTGTTAATGCATCTTTGACTTGTTATTTTTTAAGATGTCTACTATCCTATTATAACAAAGTTTATTGTTATTTTGAATTGAATATTCTTAAAATAAAATAATATATTCCCACAACTATATCCTTATGAATTAACTTATATTTTCAGATTATAGAAAAAACCTTATCTTAAAAAGATAAGGTCTTAAATAAACATCATAGTATCGACTACTTAAAAAGAACAAAAGATACTTCTTTATCATTAACCAATGATACTATTCCCTTAGTATACAATTGCAATAATTTTCCTTTATAGCTAGTTTCAGTTCCAGAACTAACATCTTTTATTACAGCTTTCATTACATCATTTTGATAGACCTTACCAAGAGATGTAACAAATAGATCATTTTTTTTAGAAGGTTTTTGTAAATCAATCACTTTCCAATTTTCAGTATTTTCTAATGTTTTCCCATAATAAATTTTGCTTACCAAATTATCTTTTAATTCTCCAAGATACACATTGTCATCATCATCAGTGCCAATTAAAGTAAGTTTTTCTACACCTTTAATATTTATAGGTTCCTCAAGGGTGGTAGAATACATTTTATTATAGACTAATCCCTCGTATACCAAATTATCTTCATGGCGCGCTAATGCCATATTACTCACACTCTTTGGTATTGTATCAATTTTTGTAATCTCTTCCTCTTTGTCACTTCTATAGTCTCTGTCAATTCTATATATACTACTGCTACCACCTTCATTTAAAACCTGTATATAAGTAACACCTGTTAAAATTGATACTTGAATATCTTCTACTTCATCATTTGTACCAGTATATGCTAATTTTCCTATCTTTACTTTTTCACCTTTTGCTACGTCATAAGAATACAATACTAAATTGCTAGACTCATCATCACTTTTTTCTACTAAAAGCATTCTATTTCTATCTGGAAGCCATTTATAAAAAGAAATTTTGCTTCCATCTTCAGCCTCTATATTTTTAACCCTTCCATCCTTACAGTTAGCAATTTTTAATTCTTCATTCTCATAATAGCATAAATGTTTAGCATCATAGGATGCTAATATATTTTCTACGTTTGCTGGCAATGTAATATCAATATTTTTTAATTTATCGCTTTTATTTTCAACAATTTTTTCCGTAACCATTTTTGAATCAGTAGCTAAAAAATAATGATCTATATAAAATAAACCTAAACATTGCATGGATAACGAAAATATTATCCATATACTTATTCTTTTCTTCCAGCTCATAGTTTCTTCTCCTTTAATTTAAAATGTACTATGCTCAAATTTCACTTTATTGCCTACTCTCCACATAAATAATTGAAGGTATAGATCTTTCTCCATAGCTATCGCTAGGATTGTTTATAATTTCATCATCATAAAACAATGTAGAAGAAGAACCTCCATCTAAATTAGTAGCATTATAAGCCCCATAATCATACAATATATCTTGCACCTCTCTTAAATTAGCACCTAAACTACCTATCTGTCTACCATCAATAACTAATAATATTATTGCACCATCTTTCCTTTGTCCAATAGCTGTTCTAGGTGCTATCCCCTGACGTCCGTCACCCGTATTTATAGTTTTATGTCCATTAACTATAAGTGCCGGACCAAAAGATACTGCTTCCATCACTTCAAGCTCTTTCATCTCTTTAATTGAATGAGCTCCAACTAATAAATTTCCCGATTTAGTAAATGCTACAACCTCTGTTTTTTCATTTTCATTTTTTATATCATTAAAAATTTCTTTACCATTAGACATTATAATTCCTGTTGGATTCGCTCCCGTTCCTGTCCATTTTTTGTCACCAGCTTTATCTGTAAACGCGCCAGCATTAACCGCTGCAATTGCATTATTATTTTTTGCAATATCACTAGTTAATTGCCCTTCTTCGCCGAGCTTACTACTATACCCTACTTTTAATCTAGTCGCGTCACTGATTACTAACACATGCCCTTTATATTTTGTCCCTTTAATATCATATCTTTCAATACTATTATCATCTTTATTTTCTACATTTACGCCATCCGAGTTATTTTGAGCTATAGTTTCCACTACTTGGTCCTTCATAATTTCTTTTATTTTTTCATCGGATAAAAATGATGTTGCTAGCCATTGTAATGTAAGAGTGGTCATTGCTGCGCCTACCACTGTAGTCTTTACATTTTTAAACGGACCATAATAAATCATAAATGGGCCTGTAATAGCTGTAAAAGTTAATTCAAATATTATAAAAAATAAAACAAGCGTGCTTTGACTTCTTTTTTTTCTCTTCCCACATTTTTCTATTTTTTTCATCTTTCCCATCCTTTTCTTTATTATGTACTATCATATTATACAATAAAACTATATATTTTAACACATCTTTTAAATGTAATTTTTGTGAATATAAATATCATATGATAAATTAATACAAAAGAGAGTATAAATTTTTATACTCTCTTCTATAGAATTAAATTTTTATAATTTTTTAGAGCCTTCGTATGCTAGGGGCGACCTCTCGCATTCATCATATTTCAAAGTTACTTGATAACACAAGTCACTACCCTTCATTTTTTCAGAGGCATAACACAAACCATTTGACCTTGAATCAAGAAAAGGATGATCTATTTGTTCTGGGTCACCTATAAGAATCAACTTAGTTCCCTCTCCAACTCTAGTTATTATTGCTTTAACTTGTTTCGGCGACAAATTTTGTGCCTCATCTATAATTACCCAATTTTTAACTATGGACCTTCCTCTAAGATAAGCAACAGCTTCAGTAGTTATAATTCTCCTATCAAACAAGTCATTTATTTTATCTAATAGTTGCTTCTCATTTTTGTAACGTTCTTTTTCATCAGATTCCACAAGTATCTCTAAATTATCAAATATCGGCCTCATGAATGGTGATATTTTTTCTTGTTCTGTACCCGGTAAAAACCCTATTTCCTCATCCATAGTAACATTGGGTCTGCAGATTAAAATCCTTCTATAATGTTCATTACTATCCTGTAATATTTTTTGAAGTCCTACCGCTAATGAAAATAATGTTTTAGCTGTTCCTGCAGGTCCTTTTATAATTACGAGTGGTGCTTTTACTGAGTCAGCGCTTAAAGCTTCCAGCATAAATTTCTGACCTACATTTCTTGGCGAAACTCCTGAAGGTTTACTTTCCTTATTATAAAGAGGTACTACATTTTTACCATCATATCTAGCGAGTGCTGTTTGTTTAGGATTTTCCATTGAATGAATTATTAAAAATTGATTTGTGTATAAAAATGGAGTGGTATATTCTTCTGTTTCCTCATCATATTTAAGTAAGGCACCAACTTCCAAATTTTTTTTACTGAAAAACTCCTGAAGCTTTTCTGGAGATACAAATACCTCTATTCTTCCTGTATACTGATTATCATATTCCGGTACAAATTTTTCATAAAAATCTTCTACATTAATATCTACGGCATCTGCCTTTATTCGTTGGAAAATGTCTTTGGTTATTAACCATACATCCTCGCCTTGCTCTTTAAGCCCTTTACATACCTGCAATATTCTATTGTCAGCTTTTTCTTTATTCCAAGAATCAGGAATTTTGGTATCATAATGATTCATCTCTACTCTAAGTCTTCCTCCACTTGTTAAATCAATACCCTCATTTAGTTTCCCCTGCTTCCTAAGTTTATCAATAAGTCTAGCCGCATATCTAGCATTAGCCCCTAAATCACTTTTATCTTTCTTAAAACTATCTAATTCCTCGAGTACCACTTCAGGTATTATTACATCATTATCTCCAAAAGATAATATGGCGCTTGGTGAATACAAAATAACATTTGTATCTAGTACATAGGTTTTTTTCAAAATGTCAGCTCCCCCTTTCTCTATTACTAATATATGTTACTTATCCTATAAATGAATTAAAAATAAAATAAAATTTGAAATTCCTATTAATTCTAAATATATTATTTTTTTGACAAGTAATAGTTTTTATTATATAATAAAACCTACAACAGATTTGATAACATTATAGGATGGTGTATATGGATAACATTACAACAATTTTTAAAGAGAAGAAATTAAAACTTACACCTCAACGGATTGCTGTTTATAAATATTTGCAATCAACAAAAGAACACCCTTCTGCAGAAGTGATTTACAAAGCTCTGCAACCAACGTATCCTACTATGAGTTTAGCTACGGTTTATAAAGCATTAAAAACTCTTATAGAAGTTAAATTAATAATTGAACTTAATGTAGGTGAGGGTAACTTTAGATATGATGGCAATGTGTCTTCACATCCTCACATACATTGCATAAGTTGTGGCAGGGTTGATGACATAGAAGGCATTCGTTTTTCAAATATACGCGAAGATGTAAAGCAGCATACTAGCTATGAAGTTTTAGAGAGTAAAGTATATTTTTATGGTTTATGTGAAAATTGCAAAATAATTAAATAAAGAAAGAAGTATGAAATTAAATTCATACTTCTTTCTTTATTTACCAAATCATTTATAACTTTCTTTTAATAACTCTTCCCATTCTTTAGAGCTATAACCACCACCTAAAATCTTTTTCAAAGCCAAAAGTACATTATTTTTGAGTTTATCAGGTAAATTATATAATATAGGTATATTATTATCATTAGCTTTATATATATGTTGAACCATTATTTTACCAATACCTGTGACTTTATTATTTGCGATTTTATTTCCACTTATAATTCCTTTCTGCACAATTCTTGCTTGAACCTCATCACTGTAAATATATTTAATAAACGCATCGGCATTATCGCCATTCTTTGCATTTACAGGAACACTTAATAAAGAATTAATTATAATAGGCCCATTAGACCCATACTTTGAATTATTCTCGTAATCTCCTATTATGCCTATGTTACTTCCATTAAGTTTAGAATTATAATAAGAAATACATACTAATAATGGAGAATCGCCATTATTAAAACCCGTAATATTTTGTTCATTACCTAATTCAAAAGAGTCTTTAGTAATTCCATTATTTTTTGTTAAAGAATCAAATTCTTTAAATATTCCCTGTACATCTTTCAATTTTTTATAAGATTCCTCACCACTATCATATTTTTCCTCAACGTCATGAATACTTATGCTCTTGCTAGCTATTAATGAAAATAGAAATCCACTCGCATCTACATCTCCCGTTAACACTACAGGAGTTTTCATACCCTTACCATTAATTTGCTTTAGCACATTTAACCATTGTTCTAAATTATTAGGGTTAGATATTTTTAGTTTCTCAAGATTCGCTTTATTATATAGTAGCTCAATAGAATATGGCACAACCCCTATTCCATAGTATTTATCTCCTACTCTACCATAAGAACTCATAATATTATAGTATCTATTATTTATAGTATTATCATCATAAGAATCTTTCATATCACTCAAAACTCCATTTTTACTAAGTTCAATAAGTTTATTCCTATTAGTAAAAATCACATCAATTTCTGTTCCTAAATTAATGGTCTCCATGATATCACTTTTATCACCTAGTGCATCATTTAGTTTTACTTCAACATCAGGGTTGTTCTTTTTAAAATCATCAATTAAAAGCTTAATTACTTTTGAAGAAGACTCATCAGTTGTGTCTAAAAATATATTTAATTTTTTTTCTTTTTCATCCATTTTGCATGATGAAAAGCTAAACACCATAGTTAAAACTATAAGAACGCAACATAAATTTTTTAATGATTTTTTCATAAGTTCACCTCACTTTATTAATAAATATGAATCTTTTTTAAATTTATTTAATATAAATTAATTAAACATACAATTGTTACATATAATTTAGAGGGGGGTGTAATATATGAAATTACAGATACTATTTTTTAAGAAGAAAATTGTCTATTATACTTTAGCAATTATTACCTTTACCATAATGCTTACATTTTTTTTGTTTTTCAGAAAATGTTCAATAAGTACGTTTAATGTTGTTAATGAAAACAAAATGATGCAAGCTGATCTAACAGCAGATGGGAATAAGGATATTCTCTACATAAAAACAGATGCAGATAAATATTATATCCAAATAAATTCAGAATCTAAAAGTTATTACCTAGAGCCTTCTAAAAAAAGTAACACAGTGGGAAATTATTATTCACAGTGGCCGATGCGACTTACTTTAATGGACATATCTAGAAATAATATACCTGAAATATTTACTCAAGCATCAGTAAAGGATGAGGCTATTCAGCATGTATTTCTTTGGACCGGAGAAAAATTTGATGATATATTTTGCAGCACAAACAATATTTTAGGTTTTATAGATAGTAAAAATAATAAAACTCCTAAAGTTATATCTGGAAATATTAAAGATGGTGAAATGAACTTAGTCAGTTATATTTTCATTAAAAATAATTTAAAGTCTTTTAACTATAATTATGCCGATAATTATATGGGTAAAAACACCATGTTAGGTTTTGTAAACCTGATGGAAAGCTTTCCATTATCAGAATTAAATATGTCAAAAGAACTTTTCGCACCTTATTTAAATGGTAATGATATTTCACTATTAGGCGATTTATCAAGCCAAAAAATACATTTTACTTTTCAAGATGCTGTTTTCAAAGATTATAATTGGGACAAAGACGGTAATGCCAGTGAAATTCTATGGACATTAAATTTTAAAGGAACTAATACAAATGATTTAAAAGAAACAAAAAACTATACTATAGACCTAATTGTAAAGCTTATGCCTAATGAGAATAAAGTTTCTATCTTCAAGATCAGCTCTGTAACCCTTAAGTAATAAAGCGATATTATTAAGATATACACAAATTATAAAAGGGACCGTATTATCGGTCCCAAGGGGGATGGGGGGTTACGCATAAAATAATTATTTTATGCTAATGGAGATTTCAACTCCGATTACATTTATAATATTACCCTTTTTACGGAGTTTTATTCATTATAAAATATATTTAATTTTTTTATATAGAATACACATTTATTTGTAGAAATTCTAATGTCTTGAGGTATCATTTTCCTCTACGATTTTATTGAGCACTTCAATTTTTTTATCATCTACTAGATGAGCTAATATAAAAATAAGCTGTTCCTTATCCTCATCCTCTAAGAATTGTAAAATGCTATGTGTACTTTCTTTAGGACTCGTATGTTTAAATTCAACGTCTTTGCTTTCAAAAGAATCATTATTCGATATAGAATTCATAATATCATCAAGATTTGGATTGTTTAAGTCTAGATTATTTAAATCTATTCCAGATAGCATATTTGAAATTTCGCTTAAATCTATACCACCCATACCTGAAAATATATTTGATAACATGTTATCTTGCCCATCTTCATTTGAATTTACTAAATCATTATTCTCATTAAGATCATTGTTTTTTTCATTACTATTACTATTACCATTATTACGATTACTATTACTATTACCATTATTACGATTACTATTATTACTATTATTATTTTTATTATTTTTATTTTGATTATTTTGATTATTATTACCATTTTGATTATTATTATTATTTTTTGCTGAATTCGATGTTGAATTTACATTTCCTGAATAACTATCCGCTGAGTTGCCTCGCATGTTATTACCTTGCCCTCCTAAACTGTCCATCAAATTTCCTAACATATTATTGTCTTGTCCGCCTAAACTGCCAATTAAATTTCCTAGCATATTATTGTCTTGGCCACCTAACCCAGAAATTAACCCTTCAAGCATATTATTGCCCCCGCCATTATTTCCTCCAAGAAAGCTAGTTAATAATCCCATCAAAGGATTTGCAGAATTTCCATTAATCATTTGTGCTAATGGGTTATTGCCAGAATTGTTATTGTTATTATTGTTGCCGTTGTTATTATTATTGTTACCGTTATTATTACTGTCATTGTTATTATTTGCATTATTATTATTATTTTCATTATTCATATTATTTCTATCATGTTTATGATGTTTTGACATATTTATCACCTCATTTATAAATGGGAGAGCATAAGCTCTCCCTGATTTTTAGAATTAACAACAACATCCTCTCGCTGGTGTTTCAACATTTCTACCTTTACAACAACAACAAACTATGAATATCAATATTAGCAAGAAAGCATTTTTGTTTTCAAGTAGACATGTTCTTTGAAGTATAATTAAGAGTATTAACGCACAACATGGATTTGTACATATACTTGAAAACTGATTTCCATTTCTACATCCACATTCTGATGTTCTATCACAACATCTTCTTACACGACGTCTTCTTTTTGACATATAAAACTCCCCTTCCTGGGCCATGTTTTAATGCACTATTTATTTTAACTCAAGTTAATTAATATTTTAATTTATCTATTTGTGCAATTACAATTATTTATCTAACAATCTTCATCACAGTTATCTAGATTTATAAAATTATTTGTGCATCCTCTGCCTTGTCTACCATTATTGCCACCACATGCGAATATAAGAATTAAGATTATTATCCAGCAACATGCACCGCCGCCGCCGAATCCGCCACATCCGCCACCAAATCCACCAAATCCGCCAAATCCACCTCTACTACTTGAGCCACATCTGCAAAGTTCCTTGCAGTGTTTAGGATCGCATCCGCAGACAGTTCCACTCTCTTGTCCTTGACCCCATCCTCCGCATAAGCATAATAGAATAATGATCCAAATTATTGAGCTTCTTCCGCCGCCGAATCCGCCACATCCGCCACCAAAGCCGCGTCCACAGTCACAGTCTCCTCTGTTGTTACAGTTGCCACCTCCGATGCCACAGTTGCCACCGCCTAAATTTCCTTTGCCACTACTCAAGCCACTTAATAAGCTATTCATATCCATTTACTTGCCTCCTTATTGTTGTTTTACCTTTTAAAATCTTTTTCTTTGGTTCTACTATATACTATTCTTGTAGAAATAAATTGACACAGATTTTCAAATTAAATCATCTTTTCCATGTGCTTAAATCATTACCTGCGATCTGTATATTTTTTACACATGCTAAAGGCAAAAAAAAATAGACCTCATTACTTTATGCACAAAGTACTAGTTTGCACGCCGTAATGTAGGTCTCTTTTATTTTTTATTCTTCTATGTGATCATCTTTAAACATGTTTCCTAGTAACTCTTTTACACCTATTTTCTTTAGTGAGGAAATATTAATAATTTCCTCATTCGCCTCAAGAGCAAATGTTTCCCTTATCAACTTATTATTTTTTACAAGCTCTGCTCTATTTAACTTATCTTTTTTTGTTGCCACTATTACAACTTCATAACCAAAATGTTTAATCCATCCGTACATTAGAAGATCATCTTTAGTTGGCTTACGTCTACAATCCACAAGTAATGCTACCTTTTGAAGTTGTGGTCTACGAATTAGGTAGTCCTCCATCATCTTACCCCATTTAGCTTGTTCAGTTTTTGATACTTTTGCATATCCGTAACCTGGTAAATCAACAAAATAAAAGCTATTGTTTATTAAAAAAAAGTTTATAAGTCTAGTTTTTCCAGGTGTTCCACTAACTTTAACCAGCTTTCGCCTATTTGTTAAAGTATTTATTAAAGAAGACTTTCCTACGTTGGACCTACCAACGAAAGCATACTCTACCATATTATCTGTAGGATACTGGTTAGGTTTTACTGCTGAAATTATGAATTCAGATTGTTTTATCTCCATTATATATCTCTCCAATTAATGCATTTTCAAGCACATGTTCTACTTTACTTGCAATTATAAATTTTAGTTTATTTTTAATACTATTTGGTATTTTTTGTATGTCTTTTTCATTATTTTTAGGTATTATAATTGTATCAATTCCTGCCCTATAAGCAGCTAGCGATTTTTCCTTAAGTCCACCAATAGGCAGCACTCTTCCTGTAAGTGTAATCTCCCCTGTCATCGCTACATTATGTCTTACTTTTTTGTTAGTTAAGGCAGATACCATTGCAGTTATCATAGTTACCCCGGCCGATGGTCCATCTTTAGGCACCGCTCCCTCTGGTACATGAATATGAATATCTTTATTTTTATAAAAATCTTTATCAATATTATATTTGGCTGCATTAGCTCTAACATAGCTGTATCCAGCTTTGGCAGATTCTTTCATAACATCTCCTAATTGACCGGTAAGTTGAAGCTTACCAGTTCCATCCATAGCACTTACCTCTACAGGCAAGATAACCCCACCAACCTCTGTCCACGCAAGGCCTGTTACAACTCCTACTCCATCTTCCTCGTCAGCTTTATCATAGGTATATAAAACTGGACCTAAATATCGTTTAACATGTGAAGTTGTAACATTAACATTTTCTTTACCCTTTTCTACCGTTTCAGTTATTGCCTTTCTTATAACTGAGGCAATTTTTCTTTCAAGATTTCTAACCCCTGATTCCCTAGTATAATTTTCGATAATGCAATTCACCGAAGAATCGGAAAAAGTTATTTTATCATCATCCATATTATGTTCTTTTAACATCTTTGGAATAATGTGATTTTTAGCGATATGGAATTTTTCTTCTGAAGTATAGCCTGACACCTCAATAACTTCCATTCTATCTAGTAATGGTCTTGGAATGGTATCTAATTTATTTGCAGTAGTTATAAATAAAACTTTCGATAAATCAAAGTCTAATTCTAGGTAATGATCCCTAAAAGTTGCATTTTGTTCACTATCCAAAACTTCTAAAAGCGCATCTGCCGGATCACCCTTAGAATCACTGCTCATTTTATCAATTTCATCTAATAAGAATAATGGATTTCTATATCCGGCTTGTTTCATGGCATATATAATTCTACCTGGAATTGCTCCCACGTAAGTTTTTCTATGTCCTCTTATTTCAGCCTCATCTTTTACTCCACCAAGTGACATTCTAACGAAATTTCTATTTAATGCATTAGCAACAGACTTTGCTATAGATGTTTTTCCAACTCCTGGTGGACCTACCAAACAAAGTATAGGACCCTTAAGCGTATTACTGATTTTTTTAACTGCTAAATATTCTATTATTCTTTCCTTAACATCCTCGAGCCCATAATGTTCCGCTTCAAAAACTTCTCTAGCCTTGTTAATATCAATGGTATCTTTAGTCACTTTATTAAAGGGTAGTGCTAATATCCAATCCAAATAGGCTTTTGTTACTCCACTTTCAGAAGAATAACTCCCTGAACTTTTCAATCTATTTAGTTCATAAATTGCTTTTTCTTTTGCCTCTTTAGGAAGCTTTGCCTTTTTTATTTTATTTTCATATTCTACTATTTCTCTCTTATCTTCGTCATCTTCTCCTAATTCTTCTTGTATAGCTTTTATTTGTTCTCTTAGGTAATATTCCTTTTGGATTTTATCAATTCTACCTTTAACCTTGGTTCCAATCTTCTTTTCTATTTTTAATACTTCAACCTCATTTTTTAATATAAATAACAATTTTTCTAATCTTTTAATAACTTCTACTGTTTCAAGCAATTCTTGTTTTGTCTCTGGCTTTAGTATTAAATATGAGCTTACCATATCACAATATCTTCCTGGCTCTTCCGTCTCTTCTAAACTGAATAAAGCATCTGGGAAGTTGTTAACTGATAGATTTATGTATTCTTCAAAGGCTTTATCTATACTTCTAATGTATGCCTTACATTCCTTATTATCTTCATACAGTTCATCTTCAATAATTTCTACTTCCACCCGTACAAAAGGTTCCTTCTCTTTGTACTCAAGAATCTTACCTCTCTTTATTCCCTCAACTAGTACCCTAATTGCATCTCCTGGCAACTTTAATATTTGTTTTACGTTACAAATAGTACCAATATTATATATATCCTTCTCTTCTGGTTCTTCAATTTTTGATACTTTCTGTGAACCCAGAAAAATCTCTTGATTATTTAGCATAGCATCCTCTAATGCAAGTATAGATTTTTCCCTACCAACATCAAAGTGCAATACCATATATGGAAATATATTCATGCCTCTTAACGGAATTAACGGAAGAAGTTTTGTAATTTTATCCATTTTTCTCCCTCTTTTCTATATTATATTAATTTTTTCTATTAATGTAAAATCAAACTTCTACTTTACAAAGAATAGATATCACAAACTATAAATATTTGATCATTATATTTTTATGTTTTTATATTTCGACTACTATAGTATACCTATAATACAATTATTTTTCAATACTACAAAGTTTAAAATAAAAAAGGTAATCTACTATAATTAAATAGTGATCACCTTTTTTTTAAAATATGATTTATCCTTTTAATGATTCAGCTGCTATAACATCCACATCTTTCTCAAATGCAATTGAAATATTTTTAGGATTCTCCTGAAGTAACGCCTCACGAATTACCTCACTAATATTACTCACTGGTATAATCTTAATATTTTCAATACTTTTAAAACTATCTTGCCAATTATCTCTCGGAATAATAACTCTTGTGGCACCTGCTTTTTTTGCAGCAGCGATTTTAGCATTGACACCGCCTATCGGCTTTACATTACCATGAATTGATATCTCTCCTGTCATTGCAACCATATTATCAACTGGCACACCTTTTATTGCACTATATATTGCAGTTGTTATGCTAACCCCGGCTGATGGGCCATCTACTGGTGATCCACCTGGAAAGTTTACATGAATATCATAATCATCACAATCTATATCAAAATATTTTTCGAGTACTGTAACCACATTTTCTACTGATGATCTCGCAGTACTTTTTCTTTTCAATTTTTTATTGCTACTACTTATTTCTTCTTCTTCAATAATTCCTGTAATTTTAAGAACACCTTTTCTAAGCTTTATTTTTTTTGCACTAGCTTCAATTTCCATTACCGCTCCTATATTAGATCCGTAAACCGCAAGCCCGTTTACATATCCAATTTGTGGTTTATCGGATATCATATTTTCGAACCTTGGGGAGTACTGACCATTTTCTATAACCCACTCAACATCCTCAACACTTACTTCATCTCTATCATCGTTAATAGCCATACCACTAGCTAACTGAATTAAATTAACAGTATCACGTCCATTGCTAGAGTATTTACCAACAAGCTTTAATGCTTTTTCACATATTTTAAGACCTATTTTATTTATTGAATTTTCAGCGATTGTTTGTAATTCTTCTGGTAGTAATGCCCTAAAAAATATCTCTATGCACCTTGACCTTATTGCAGGCATTATTTCTTCTGGATTACGTGTAGTTGCACCTATAAGTCTAAAATCAGCTGGAAGCCCTTCATCAAATACTTCTTTTATATAAAGCGGCATGTTAGGATCTTCTCCATTATAATAAGCGCTATCTAAAAATACTTTTCTATCTTCTAATACTTTAAGGAGTTTATTCATTTCTATAGGATGTAGCTCTCCAATTTCATCAACAAATAGAATTCCGCCATGTGCTTTTGTAACCGCTCCAGGCTTTGGTTGAGGTACTCCAGCCGCTCCGAGTGGTCCGGCTCCTTGGTAAATGGGATCGTGAACGGATCCAATAAGCGGATCTGCAATCCCTCTTTCATCAAATCTAACAGTTGTTCCATCTATTTCTACAAACTTAGAACATTCATTAAATGGAGATCGTTCTCTTTTTTTAGCGTCTTCAAGTACTAATCTAGCAGCCGCTGTTTTTCCTACTCCAGGTGGCCCATAAATTATGACATGTTGAGGATTAGGTCCGCATATTGCTGCTTGCAGTGCCTTAATTCCTTTTTCTTGTCCTATAACCTCCTCGAATCTTGTCGGTCTGCTTTTTTCAGTAAGTGGTTCTGTAAGGCTTATGCTTTTCATTTTTCTTAAATTTTCCATTTCTTTTTTGTTTCCTTTATTAACAACCACCTTACTACTTTGCTGACTTTTTAATGCATTAAAAAAATATAATCCAATAACTATTGTAAAAAAAAGTTGTATTGCCATAAGAAGTTTCATTGTCATATTATTTAAAGTTTAATATTTAATATATTAAACTAATCCTCCTTTCTCATATTAAATTTGCATATTTTAGTAAATATTGCATCATTTATATTATGGTCAAGAAATGAATAATATATTCTTCTTATTCCATATATTATTCAAATTTTTAATTTTATAATTTCCTCAAAATAAAAAAAAGACAGATATATAATCCGTCTTTCTTCTACATTAATATTACACCTGCGTAGGTGATGATTTAGTCTTAGTTTACTATGCTGTTTCTGGGCCTTTTTTAGTTTTAATTTTCTGTGCAATCTTTAATTTTTCTCTTTTTCCACTTTCAGCTAAGACTAATTGTGGGTTTCTAGTTCTAATAGTATCCTCATTAACTATTACTTTAGATACTTGTTCATTAGATGGAATATCAAACATAATTTCCTTCATTGTATCCTCTATAATAGATCTAAGTCCACGAGCTCCAGTTTTTCTTTTGATAGCTTCTTTAGCTATAGCTTTTAACGCTTCTTCTTCAAACTCTAATTCTACGTTATCCATCTCAAACAATTTCTTATATTGTTTAATGAGCGCATTTTTAGGTTCACTAAGAATTTTAACTAATGCTTCTTCATCTAACGCTTCAAGAGTAACTACTATCGGAAGCCTTCCTACAAACTCTGGAATTAATCCAAATTTCAATAAATCTCCTGGCATTATAAATTTCAACATTTCTCCTACATTTGCTTCTTCTTTTGATCTTATTTCAGCTCCGAAACCAACAGATGTAGTTCTAGTTCTTTTTTCTATAATTTTATCAAGTCCATCAAATGCTCCTCCACAGATAAATAAAATATTTGATGTATTTATCTGAATAAACTCTTGATGAGGATGCTTTCTTCCACCTTGTGGTGGAACTGATGCTGTAGTGCCTTCTAATATTTTAAGTAACGCCTGTTGAACGCCTTCTCCAGATACATCCCTAGTTATAGAAGGATTTTCAGATTTTCTAGCTACCTTATCTATTTCATCTATATAGATAATACCTTTTTCTGCTTTTTCTACATCATAATCAGCATTTTGTATTAATTTAAGTAAGATGTTTTCTACATCTTCTCCTACATATCCTGCTTCAGTAAGTGTAGTCGCATCGGCTATTGCAAAAGGTACATTTAAATATTTTGCTAATGTTTGAGCTAGTAAAGTCTTACCACTTCCTGTAGGTCCAAGTAATAATATATTACTTTTTTGAAGTTCAACATCACCTTCATTAACATTTGAATTTATTCTTTTGTAATGATTATATACTGCTACAGCCAAAGATTTTTTAGCGGTATTTTGCCCAACTACGTACTCATCTATATATTTTTTTATTTCTGCAGGTTTTGGTAACGACCCTAGGTCTAGTTCAACATCCCCCTGGAATTCATCTACAATTATTTCAGAACATAATTCTATACACTCATCACAAATATACACTCCTGGTCCTGCAATTAATCTTCTAACTTGTTCTTGGGTTTTACCACAAAAAGAACATTTAAGTTGTTTTTTTTCATCAAACTTTGTCATATTTTCACCTCAACTAACCTTATTTCGTTTAATGTTATTTCTTTTTAGATATAACTTCATCTATTAATCCATACTCCATAGCTTCTTGTGCACTCATGAAGTAATCTCTTTCAACATCATGTTGAATTTTTTCAATTGATTGTCCAGTTCTTTCACTATAGATTTTATTTAGTGTAGCTTTAGTTTTCATAATTCTTTTTGCGTGAATATCAATATCAGTTGCCTGACCTTGGAACCCACCTAAAGGCTGATGTATAAGTATTTCGCTATTAGGTAATGCAAATCTTTTTCCCTTTTCACCAGCATTTAATAAGAACGATCCCATGGATGCTGCCATACCAATACAAATAGTTGAAACTTGTGGTTTTATATATTGCATTGTGTCATAAATAGCCATCCCTGCTGTAATTGATCCACCTGGACTATTTATATATAAATAAATGTCTTTATCAGGGTCTTCCGACTCTAAATACAATAACTGAGCAACAACTAAACTAGCAGTGACATCATTTACCTCTTCTCCTAGGAAAATTATTCTATCATTTAATAATCTCGAATAAATATCATAGGATCTTTCGCCCCTATTAGTTTGTTCAACAACCATTGGCACTAAACTCATATAATTCACTCCTTTACTCTAATAATAGTACTGTTTAACTAGGTAATCTATTCCTTAATTCTATCCCAAGTAATTATTTTTTAATCAATTAATTTTATCCTGTATTTAAAATTAATTGCCAGAGAAATATCTGGCAATTAATTCTAGTATAAATTATGCAGTAACTTTTGCACTATCAACTAACATATCTATTACTTTTTCATTTACAACATCAATTTGTAGATATTGTTTTTGCGCTTTCATAATTAAGTCTGCTGTTTTATCTATTTCTTTGTCTCCATATTGCGCCGCAACTTGTTTAGCTTTTTCTAACAGTTCTTCATCACTAGCTTCAAATTTTTCTATTTTCGCTATCTCTGTTATTACTAAATCAGTTTTAACTCTCTTTTCAGCTGCTTCTTTCATGAACTCCCTAACCTTTTCTTCAGTGTTGTTAGTGTACTGATAGTACGATTCAAGATCTAACCCTTGTTGTTTTAATTTCATTTCTAAATCTTTGAGCATTATATCAGTTTCTCTTTTCACCATAATTTCTGGAATATCCATTGCTACGTTAGAACAAACTGCATCTATTACAGCTTCTTCAAATTCTTTCTTTTCTCTATCTGCACTTGATACCTCAAGTGATTTTTTAATGTTATTTCTTAATTCTTCTAAAGTATCGAATTCTGACACTTCTTTAGCAAATTCATCATCAATAGCTGGTAATTCTTTTTCTTTCATGCTTTTAATAGTTACATTAAAAGTTGCAAGTTTTCCATTTAAGTCTTCTCTTCCATATGCTTCTGGAAAATTAACTTTAACTTCTTTAGTTTCTCCAGCTTTTAAGCCTATTAATTGTTCTTCAAAGGTATCAATAAATGATCCTGAACCAATTTCAAGTTCAAAATCTGTTCCTTGTCCGCCTTCGAAAGCTACATCTTCAACAAATCCTTCGAAGTCTATAATTGCTATGTTGCCCATTGCAACAGCGCCATCAAGCTTCTCTTCAACTCTAGCATTTTTTTCTTGCATGCCTTTTAACTGATTTTCAATTTCATCATCTGTTACCTTATATTCAGTTTTCTTAACTTCTAATCCTTTGTATTCTCCAATTTGAACTTCGGGTGCTACTGCAATTGATGCAGTGTATACAAAATCTTTTCCTTCCCCTATTTCAACAATATCAATTTGAGGATAATCCAATGGCTTTATATCATACTCTTTTAAAGCTTCTGGATATGTATCATCACAGCAGAAGTTTATAGCATCTTCAAAGAAAACACCTTCACCATACATTTTCTTTATTATATTCATTGGAGCTTTACCTTTTCTAAACCCAGGTATATTAATAGTCTTTGAGTTTTTTGCACAAGATTTTTTCAAAGATTCATTAAATCTTGTTGCTTCCACCGTTATTTCTAATTTAATAATATTTTTTTCTAATTTTTCCATTTTAATGTTCATTATATTACTCCTCCTAATCGCCACAAATGCTTATTACTTTAAATATTATAACATAACTTTTCATGTATTTACAAATATTCTTAAGCATATTTGCTCAAATAGTCTAATGCTATAATTATAACCAAATTGCTTATAATTTACAAGTTAATTTTGCCAAGCTTTTCTCCTTGCTATAGTATAGAACTGTCACTTATAGAAGTGCGAGGCTTTCCTTCTGAACTATTGTTAAATTTTTCAACAACAAATTCCTTTGCTTGTGTCAGTTCCTCGCAACTTAAATAATTGCTGCTATAAACTTCTATAGTTCCTTTTCCACTATACTTAACGCTCTTAAGTTTGTTATATATATATTCATAATCCAAATTACCTTTTCCAGGTAAAAGACAAGGGGAATTTTCATCTCTATCATTAATATGAAGGTTCACTATATTTTCACCCATAACCTCAATATACTTTTCTATAGAAACATTGGCTTTATACGCTTGTTTAAAATCTAAAGTAAAATATATTGGGTACTTACATTTAGCAGCCAAAAATGTTAAAAACTTTAAATTTGCCGACATACACCAAGATACATTTTCCTGCGCCAATTTAATCCCCATTTCCATTGCAATATAGGAAAGTTCATTATATGTATCTATAACAAATTTAGTATCAAGCTCATTAAAATCTGCACTGCGCATACCATGAAATGTATAACAGCTTGCACCTAATATCTTTGCTGCCCTACAAACTTTTTTAAAATGTTTTAACATGTCCAGGCGTCTTCTGTCATATTTATCAAAAAGATACGGCTCAAATGAACTTGAAAATGCATGAACCGAATTTACATTGAATTCATAGGTTTCTTTTTTTTCAAGTAACCTCTTTAAAAAATCTTCCTCGTACTCACCCGGTGTATTAAAAAATATTTCACCATGATTAAACCCTAACTCTTTCATCTTTTTTATACTGTTTTCCGTACTCAAATTAGGATAAAAACATGCCGAAGATAATCCTATATCCATGCTTAACCTCTTTTCTCTACTGCGTTACTTCACCTAATGAATTTACATACACTACCTGACCATCTACAATTGTTTCAAGCCCCTTTGCCGTTATGTTTTTAAAAGTAATTTGCTTACCAGATAATGACATTACCTGCGTATGCTCATTATTTTTTAAATTCACCTTCCATATATATTGAACTTCCTTTTCCTTCATCCAAGGTAATTCACTAACGTATGCAATATTATCTTCATCAATGAACTTAGGTGTAATTGACCAAATATATGTTGGTTTCTCTTTAAGCTTATTTACTTTAGGAAAAACTTCACCTTTACTAGATTTATATTCTTTTTTTGTGATGTCTTTAGTGATTTTATTCACATCAATGTATAGCATATCCTGGTTTTTCGTACTCTGCACTACTATTGCTTTCTTACTTGGACTTATGTCATATGATATATCTTTAGTGTTTGATACACCTTTTATATTTTTTTCGCCTGATTTTACATTATATTCAACGCTAATTTTCTGCCCATCCGAAAATGAAGCAGTAAAGATCTCATTTTTTTCAACCGCTTCCGCTTTTAAAGCAGCCTCTGCCTTTGCTTTTGCTGAAGCCTCTGCAGCTTTCGACTTTTCATCATCTGCCTGTTGTTTAACAACTTCTTCTGATTTTTTTTGTGATTCCGCTGCCTTACTTCCCTTATCCTCTGCATTGATTTTTGGTTTACTTAATAAAAAATCAAAATCTGTAGCTAAAAATATGCTCAACCCTATTATAGGTACAATAATCAATAATAATATTGTTTTTCTTCGTTTTTTCACTTCTTTCTCATAATCCTTACTAAACATGCTAGGCTTCTTCATATAATTTACCTCCATTATAATTGATGCAGTATTATTAATTATACATCATTGTAAATGAAAATAATATGGTTTTTTAAAGATGACATATATGTCTCTTTGTTTATCCCATATCATCTACCCCTTTAGCGATATATATTTTCCAAGTAGTCTATATTAAATAATCTTCTGCAAAACTGCAACATCTAATTTGATTAATAGTCTGCATTGATATAATTTGTTAAAGTTTCAAGTAATTAAGAATATTTTTCTATTATAATCCAATCCAGTATGGCCTTGTTTCATTTTAAAAACATCCTGTTGTTTTTCTTCGTTAAATGTTTAACACTTCTAAAGTGTTGTATTTCAACGTTCGCATAGTCATCTGAATATTCTCAATTTTCCAACTTTTATAAAACACTTGAACTGTTTCATTTTTAATATTACAATATATATATCGACATAATCAATTTAAATTACCACTACTATATATCGATTATTTTATGAATTTGTTGTGATTTTATGTAAAACCAATCACTTTAAAAAATATTATAACATTAATGTATTATAAGGAGGAAAACAAATGTTTAAACAATGGACAGGCTTTAAAGGCGACCAGTGGAAAGATGAAATTAATGTAAAAGACTTTATTCAAAAAAATTATACCTTATATGAAGGTGATGATAGTTTCTTAGTAGGAACAACTGATAAAACTAATAAAGTTTGGAATAAAGCTAATTCCCTTATTATAGAAGAAATAAAGAAAGGTATTATAGATGTAGAAACTAATGAGGTTTCAGGCATAGATAATTTTGCACCTGGATATATAGATAAAAAAAATGAAGTAATTGTTGGATTACAAACAGATGCACCACTCAAAAGAATAGTAAACCCATTTGGTGGCTTTAGAATGGTAGAGCAATCACTTGAAGAGTATGGCTACGAATTAAACAAGGATATAAAAAAATACTTCCCTAAGTATAGAAAAACTCATAATGAAGGAGTTTTCGATGCATATTCTGATGCTACTAAAGTTGCAAGAAACGTAGGATTATTAACTGGACTTCCAGATGCATATGGTAGAGGAAGAATAATAGGAGATTACAGAAGAATAGCTCTTTATGGATTAGATTATTTAGTAGAGCAGAAGAAAAAAGATTTAAAAGAATTAACAGGACGTGCATCAGATGATTTAATAAGACACAGAGAAGAACTAAGCATGCAAATTAAAGCACTTGGTCAAATAAAAAGCATGGCTTCAAAATACGGCGTTGATATTTCAAAACCGGCTACCACTGCACAAGAAGCTGTACAAGCAGTTTATTTAGGATACCTTGCAGGAATAAAAGAAAACAACGGCGCTGCAATGTCACTTGGACGAACTACTACTTTCTTAGATATTTATTTTGAAAGAGATTTGGCGAAAGGTTTAATAACCGAAAATGAAGCTCAAGAGATTATTGATCAATTCGTAATTAAACTTAGAATGGCAAGACATCTTAGAACTCCTGAATATAATGATTTATTTGGTGGAGATCCAAATTGGGTAACAGAATCAATAGGTGGCGTTGCTCTTAATGGCAAAGCAATGGTAACAAAGAATTCTTTTAGATTCCTTCATACATTAACAAACCTAGGATCAGCACCAGAACCTAACATGACTGTACTTTGGTCAGAAAAATTACCAGAAACTTTCAAAAAGTATTGTGCTAAAATGTCTATCGAAACTGATGCCGTACAATATGAAAATGATGATATAATGAGACCAATATATGGTGAGGATTATGGTATAGCTTGTTGTGTATCTGCTATGGAAATTGGTAAGAGAATGCAATTCTTTGGAGCAAGAGCTAACCTTGCAAAATCTTTATTACTATCGCTTAATGGCGGAGTCGACGAATTAAAAGGCAAACTTGTGGTACCTGGAATTGAAAAGACAACTGATGAAATTCTTGACTACAAAACAGTTAGAAAAATGTATTCAAAAGTTTTAAAATATGTTGCGCAAATGTATGTGGATACAATGAATACCATACATTATATGCATGATAAATATGCTTATGAAGCTGGTCAACTTTCTCTTCATGATAGTGATCTTAAATACTTCATGGCATTTGGAGTAGCAGGGCTTTCTGTTGCAGCCGACTCCTTAAGTGCTATAAAATTTGCTAAGGTATCTCCAATAAGAAATGAGAATGGCATAACCGTTGATTTTAAAATTGAAGGAGATTTCCCTAAATACGGAAATGATGATGATAGAGTTGATGATTTAGCTGTTAATCTTATAAAGGAATTCAGCGATAATCTTAAAACACACCCTACATATAAGGGAGCAGAGCATACTTTATCAGCACTTACTATTACATCAAATGTAGTTTATGGTAAGAAGACAGGAGCAACTCCTGATGGAAGAAAACAAGGTATAGCACTTGCTCCTGGAGCAAACCCAACACAATGTAACGATGAAAATGGAGCATTAGCATCATTAAATTCAGTTGCTAAGATTCCTTATAGAAATTATTGCCAAGACGGAGTTTCAAATACTTTTTCAATAGTACCAGCTGCACTTGGAATAGATGAATCTACAAGAATAAATAATCTAGTTTTCCTTTTAGATGGTTATTTTGCACAAAGTGCACACCATTTAAATGTAAATGTACTAAATAGAGAAGTTTTAGTTGATGCTTATGAGAATCCAGACAAATATCCAACACTCACAATAAGAGTTTCAGGATATGCGGTTCATTTTAATAGATTATCAAAAGAACAACAACTTGAAGTTATTAGCAGAACTTTCCATGATAAAATCTAAATAATTTTATATATTATGAGAGGTGCTTATTATAAGCACTTCTCAATTTATATAAAACTAATTGTGGGTTTCATTTTATATTAAAGCAAAAATATTGTTTTTGTTTTAATATGAAATGAATATAATCTAGTTTTGACATTGAAATTTCTTGTAACAAATCTGAAGGAGGAGTATATATGGTAAAAGGTAAAATTCATTCTATAGAGAGCATGGGCCTGGTTGATGGTCCTGGAATAAGAGTAGTAGTTTTTTTTCAAGGCTGCAAACTAAGATGTGCCTATTGCCACAACCCCGATACTTGGAATCTAAGTGGCGGCATTGAAATGACTGCGGAAGAAATTGTTCAAAAAATCATTAGATTCAAACCATATTTTAATAGATCTTCCGGTGGAGTTACTTTCTCTGGCGGCGACCCGTTAGTTCAACCACAATTTCTACTTGAGTGTTTAAAATTATGTAAACAAAATGGTATCCATACTGCCATAGATACAGCTGGTTTTGGTGATGGTGACTATTCTGATATATTAAAGCATACAGATTTAGTTCTTTTGGATATAAAGCATACAACTGGTCAAGGTTATGTTAATTTAACTGGCAGAGATTCAACTGATGTTAATACATTTTTAGAAGCGTTAAGACACTCTAAATCTAGAGTTTGGGTAAGACATGTTGTTGTACCCGGAATTACAGATTCTGTGGAACATATAACTAAACTCGCGAAAATTATTAGTAAAGAGGTTCCAAATGTTGATAAAGTAGAGCTTCTTTCCTATCACGTTCTTGGAGTAAGTAAATACGAAGCTTTATCTATCCCTTATAAATTAAAAGGTGTAGAACCAATGGATAAAGATAAAACTAAAGAACTCCAAACACTAATAAATAATTTACTTAATATCAAATAAAAATACGAAATTTTCCTGCATGACTACAAATAAGAGTTTGAAACATGGAAATCCATTAAGGAATTCTAATGTTTCTACTCTTCTTATTTTTAGTCACTTCCGGAGAAAGTTCATACTATTATGTATATGACGTCGCAAGCAAAACCCATATCAATTATGATGTGGGTTTTGCTATATTAACATCCTGAATATAATTTAAGGTACTAATTGTATAATAAGTAACGATTGACTCAGTTGAATTTTTGCAGTAAAATAATAAACGAACATATGAATATGTGAACATATGAATATATAAACAACTACACATAAAAATATAGATTTTGTTATTGGAGGTTTTCATTTATTTAATCCCTCATCCCACAAATATGAAACTATAGAATTTATAATCTATATAGGAAGATATTTTAGTACAAAGCCAAATATTATTAACTCAATAAGGGAGGAAAGTATGAATTTACAATATAGGATTATTTCAAAATTTTATGATTTAGTAGACGTTTTCTACTTTAATTGTACAAAGACCAATCCAAGAGAAGGTATATTGGACTTTATATCAGAGCAAAAATCAAAAGTATTGGAAGTTTGTATTGGAACGGCTACCAACAGTATTATTATTGCAGATAACAGAATAAACACTGAAATAGTTGGCATTGATTTATCTAAAGAAATGTTAGCACTTGCCAAAGAGAAAATAGAAAAAAGGGGAATCCGAAATATCGAAACCCTTGTTATGGATGCAACAAATATGAACTTTGATGACAATTATTTTGATGTCGTCTTAATTTCATTAGTTTTACACGAAGTTGATGATAATATAAGGTATGAAATAATGAAAGAATCCAAAAGAGTATTAAAAAACAAAGGCAAAATAGTTGTTGTTGAATGGGCTCAACCTAAAAAACTTATTCAAAAACTTCTATTTTTAATTATTAAACTATTAGAACCAAAGGGATTTAAAGAGTTTTTACAATTGGACATAAAAAAATATGTTGAAAAATTTTCTCTAAAAGTCTTGAGCGAGAAAAAATGTGATTATACTCGAATATTTGAAATTACAAAAGAAGAATAATTTTAGTAACATAGTGCGTTATCTTCTTAAACAACTATTAGCGACCCAATTATATCTTTTTTCTTAGAGAATGCTAATAAAAGTATATATTGCGTAGAATGCGTTCGAGCGACGCTTAGTAATTCTTAATTAATATTATTTTCAGTTGAGTAAAGAAAAATGCATGTTTGAACGCAGCAAGTTTGCATTTTTTAGCAACTTAAAATAATATTAATTTTAGAATTCCTTGGCAAAGTGAGCGCATTTCAGCAATATATACTCTTCATTACAGCATTCTGTGAGAAAAAAAGATTACATTTATTTTATATTTCTACTACCAGGTTTTATGTAAGCTGTTCCAGCTTTACAAAGTGGGCACTCTGATGGATCGTAACTTTCAATATCTAGTTTTATTGAGCTATAGATAGGATAATCAATAGTGCTACTTCCTCTATCTACTATGCAACATATCCCAACTACTTCTGCCCCAAGTTCTTTTAAGACTTTTATTGTTTCTAAAGAAGACTTGCCAGTAGTTACTACATCCTCTGTAATTAAAACCTTTTGTCCCTTTTTAATTTCAAATCCACGTCTAAGTTCGAAGGTGCCGTTTACTCTTTCAGTAAATATAGCAGGCTTTCCTGTTTGTCTACCTACTTCATAAGCTACTATTATACCACCCATCGCCGGGCCTACTACCACATCAAAATCTATATCTTTAATCTTTTCTACTACTACACTTAGTACCTTTTCAGCCTTGTCTGGATACTGAAGCAATTTTGCACATTGGCAATACCTATTGCTGTGTCTTCCTGAAGATAACAGAAAATGTCCCTCAAGTAGCGCACCTGATTCTTTTAATATATCTAAAACATTAATATTCATAGTATCTCCTCCTATATAATCCCTCTAATTTCACTTAGATCTTTAATACCTTCTTTTATCATATACTTCTCAATTCCGTCGATTATATCATTGCAAATATCCGGTTTTATGAAATTGGCAGTTCCAACTTGAACCGCCTCTGCTCCCACCATTATAAATTCTATAGCATCCTCAAAGCTAGTTATACCACCCATACCTACAACTGGTATATTTACAGCTTTACATACTTCATGTACCATTCTGAGTGCCATAGGTTTTATAGCTGGTCCTGATACCCCTGCATATATATTATTAAAAATCGCTTTTCGTTTATGTATATCAACTGCCATACCTTTAAACGTATTTACTAAAGATAATGCATCTGCTCCAGCTTCACAGCATTTATATGCCATATCTACTATGTCCTCTGCATTCGGTGAAAGTTTAACCATAAGAGGTTTCTTGCAAATACTCTTAATTTCTTTCACTGCTTCATATGCTACCTTTGATTTAATTCCAAAAGCCATACCCCCACATTTTACATTAGGGCAGGATATGTTTAATTCGACTATATCTATAGCCTCATTATTTAATTTTTCTATTGCCATTATGTATTCTTCTATACTACCTCCACCAACATTTGCAATTATAGCTGTGTTATATTGTTGCATTTGCGGAAGTTGTGTATTTATAAAATTTTCAATACCTGGATTTTGAAGTCCTACACTATTTAGCATTCCCCCACGGGTTTCATAAATTCGTATTCCATCATTACCTTGCTTTTCATTTATCGTAAGACCTTTACTTGATATGCCGCCAAGTCTTCCAATATCGTAATACTTACTATACTCCTCGCCAAATCCAAAAGTTCCAGATGCAGCTATGACTGGATTTTTTAAATGCACACCGCATAATTCTACTTTAGTCATTAAAAATCAAATCCTTTCCTTCAAAGACTGGACCATCCTTGCAGGTTCTCTTATTTCCACCCACGGTTTTACAAGTACATACAAGACATGCACCTATTCCGCAAGCCATATGGTTTTCCATAGACACATATACTGGCACTTTTTCATCACAACACATATTTACAACCTTTTTCATCATAATTTCTGGTCCACAGCAAATAACAGTTTCATATTCTTTTACATTTATTATGTCTGTTACGTATCCCTTATGACCAATTTTACCACTTTCTGTGGATAAGTTAATTTTATTTACATATTTTTCCACAGAATCCACAGAATAATCCACAGTCCTAAACCCTGCATACAAATCTATTTCACACGACCTAAGTTTTTTGATCAGATAAACAAGTGGCGCTATTCCAATTCCTCCAGATACAACAGCAATTTTCCCTTTTATTTTTTCCACATCAAATCCATTTCCGAGTGGCCCCATTATCTGAAGTTCATCATTTGCGCAGAGTTTACTAAGATATTTTGTACCTTGACCTACTATTTGGTATAAAAAGCTTATTTTCTCATCATCCACATCATACACACTTATAGGTCTTGGTAATAATGGCTCCATTTCTTTTACCTTTAACATAAAAAATTGTCCTGGTTTTACGTTAAACTTGCCCTTTATAGAAAGCTTATACACGCCATCACTTATTTCAACATTTTCATATGTCTTTTCTACTGAACATATCAAATAAACCCCTCCAGCATTTTAATAAAGAATATATCTTATTTTTTGTTTGCGGCTTTTCTTATTTCGTCTCTCATTTTTATAGCTTCTTCGCGAGCACACTGTTCAAAACGAATTTGACCATTATCTGCTTTCTTGTATGCAAGCAAAATACTTCTAGATGCATTTACTACTCCACCATTCCCATTTTTCAAATATATGGCTACATCTTTCGCTGCTCCACCTTGTGCTCCATACCCCGGTATTAAGAAAAACATTTTTTGAAGATCATTTCTCATCTTTAACCCTTCATCTATATGCGTGCACCCAACTACTCCACCTATGGAGCTATATCCACACTCTCCAATAAATTCACTTCCGATTTTTAATAACTTTTCCCCCACAATATCATAAACCTTTTTATTTTCTTTATTCTCTATGTACTCTATATCTTCTGCTCCTTTATTGGAGGTTCTTACTAGTGAGAATAATCCCTTTTCCTTATTTTTTAAATAAGGAAGATATGGTTCAATACTATCCATCCCCATGTACGGATTTATAGTTATAAAGTCACTTTCAAAATCCCCTTCAAAATGAGCTTTAGCATACATTTGTGCAGTTTTTGCAATGTCTCCTCTTTTAATATCTGCAATCACTATGCCACCTTTGCTTTTTATATAACTCAAGGTGTCTTTGTATACTTTTAAACCTTTTAATCCAAGAGCTTCATAATATGCTATTTGCACCTTATAGCAAGCTGATACATCAAAAGTAGCATCAATTATCATTTGATTAAATCTGTATAACGCGTGCTCCTCATGCATAAACTTATTCCTAAACTCTACTGGTAAATATTCTAAATCCGTATCAAGCCCAACGCATACATGACCGTTTTTTTCTACACTTTTAAATAATTTATCTATAATCAAAGATTATTCCGCCTTTACCATTTTATTTACAAATCAACACTTTGTTTGTTTCTACTTATCTTTATAAATTATTCTCCCTGCCTTAATAGTACACATTACCCTACCTACTACAGCCTTACCCTCAAATGGGGAATTGTGTCCTTTAGATAAAAACTGCGAAGGATCAATGTTATATTTAGATTTAGTATCTAACAGTACCAAGTCTCCATCATAACCTATTTTTATTTCGCCCTTGTTAAATCCCATAATTTTAGCTGGGTTTTTTGACATCAATTCAGAAAGTTTATTTAAAGTAATATGACCTTCTCCTACCAATTTAGTGTAGCATACAGGAAATGAACTTTCTAGTCCTGATATACCAGGAGCGCCCTTTATTTTATCCTCAACACTATGTGGCGCATGGTCAGTAGCTATAACATCCACAAAGCCATCTTTTATAGCTTGTATTAAGAAGCTTACATCCTCAACTTTCCTCATAGGTGGATTTACCCTATAGTTTGTTTCTTCTGTTAATGCTAGATGATGCGGCGTAACTTCACAGGTTATTCGTCCCCCCTGCTGTTTTCCTTTTATAATATCTTGCATAGCTTCTTTTGTACTAACATGAGCTAAGTGAAGTTTACAACCTGTGAATTTTGAAAGGGCTATATCTCTCCATGTCATCATATTTTCAGCAAGCCTTGTATCAACTTCTACTAACTCTTCATTTTCAGCATGAGATATTACTGTTAAATCCTTTTCTTTAGCTTTAACCATTGCCTCAAGCATTATACGACTATCATAAACCCCTTTACCATCATCCGATATAAATCTTACTGCATTGGTTAACTGACCTAGGTGATCTATAGATTTCCCCAATAGATCCTCTGTAATAGATGCACATTGATGAATGTCCAAGAGATTTATTTCCCTAGATTTTTTGAGCACCTTATCTATTGTATCCATTGAGCTACATACTGGTTTTGTATTTGCCATAAGGTTTACCGCAGTATATCCACCCCGCACTGCGGCCTGGCTTCCCGATAGTATATCTTCTTTATATGTATACCCCGGTTCTCTAAAATGACTGTGAAGATCTATAAAAGAAGGGGCTAAAATATATCCCTCTCCATTTATTACCTCACAGTCTTTTTCTAGTTTTTTTCCTATTTCATATATTGTTCCTTTATTTATATAAACATCGCCAATAAAATCCTGTGATGAATCAACTACCCTTGCGTTCTTTATTAACAATTCCATAGTTCTACCATCCCTTCACACTGTATTACGATTTTTTTTGTACGGTCTAAGTCACAATTTAAACCGTACACTTTATATTAATAATTATGTGTTTTATTACGATACAGTAGTATGGTTATTAATCTCATCACAATATATACATCTATACTCGCCCTTTTCACTATTTGCTAAGTAGAAACTATTCAAAATTTCTTGCTCTACAGATGTTATGCATCTTGGATTATTGCATCTTATAACATTATCAATTTTATCTGGCAGCTTTAGTTTAACTTTATTTTCAATTTTTTCTCCAGTTATTATATTTATTGTTATGTTAGGGTCTATAAACCCCAACACTGTAAAATCTATATCAATCTCGTTTTCTATTTTAATTATATCCTTTTTTCCGAGCTTCCCGCTATGTGCATTCATAATAAGCGCCACTGTAAATTGAGCATTATCAAGACCTAAATAGTTGAATATTTTGAGTCCTACACCCGCTTTAATATGATCTATTACTATTCCTCTTTTTATGCTATTTATTGTTACCATTACTTATCCACCCCCAAAAGTTTAGCAATAAGTGCCATTCTTGCATACATACCATATTTTGCTTGTCTAAAGTAACATGCCCTTGGATCAGCGTCGATTTCCACAGCTATTTCATTAACTCTAGGTAGTGGATGAAGAATTATCATATCTTTCTTAGCTTTTAGCATTTTTTCTTTATCCAGTATATAAATATCTTTAAGTCTTATATAATCTTCCTCGTTAAAAAATCTTTCTTTTTGAACTCTAGTCATATATAAAATATCTAAATCTCCAATAACATCCTCTAATTTTTCAACTTCAAGGAACTCCATATTATTTTTTTCCAATACTTCCGATTTAATGTATTTAGGAATTGTTAATTCATTTGGTGAAATTAGTATAAATTTAATGTTTTCATATCTTGACATGGCTTTTATTAATGAGTGAACTGTTCTACCAAACTTTAAATCACCACAAATTCCTATGGTTAAGTTTGATAATGACCCTTTAATATTTCTTATGGTTAAAAGATCTGTTAATGTTTGAGTTGGATGTTGATGCCCACCATCACCGGCATTTATTACTGGCATTTGAGAGTGCATAGATGCAACTTTAGGAGCTCCTTCTTTGGGATGTCTCATGGCTGCAATATCTGCATAACATTCTACTGTCCTTATAGTATCTGCTACACTTTCCCCTTTTGCTGCCGAACTTGATTTCGCCTCAGAAAAACCTAAAACCTGACCTCCAAGTCTTAACATTGCCGCTTCAAAGCTTAATCTTGTTCGTGTGCTTGGTTCATAAAATAATGTTGCCAAAACTTTCCCATCACATATATGAGAAAAATTTTCAGGTTTTTTAATTATTTCATCTGCATAATCAAAAATCTCCTCAAGCTCTAATATTGTAAAATCCATTGGTTCAATTAAGTGTCTTCCTTTTAGCATATTACATCCACTCCTTCTCAGCCTCTCTGAGCTAAATTTAAAGGTACTATAAGTACTTTTAATATTACATTTACTTCTAAACAAAAAACGCCATCTCTTTTATGAGAAGGCGTAGTAATATCGCTGTAAAACATCTACTTCCTTCTCAGCCTCTCGGGCAAAATTAAAGGTTCTTTATTCTTTTACCTATAATACTATACATTTTAATCCCTGTCAACATAATTTACCACAAAACCATAGCTCATAAATTTCTAGTTTTAACTTTTTTAATAAGTTAAATTTTAAATATCAAGACTTTTTCAGTTGCCTCATTTCAATGACCTTTTTTTATGTAGTTATTTATATGCTTCAGGCGATATCTCTGATGATGCTTGAATAGTTTTATAATAAACTTTTGTACCATCTTTATTTAAAATCTTCAAATCCCCCTCTTTGGCTCCTTGCTCTAAATTATTCTGCAATTCCTGTTTAACCTTATTCATATCATCATTAATATGCTCTTCTGGAGTATCCACAAATACATTTACTGAAAATAGTGATGCTCCTGATATTACAAGTAGTAATGCTCCTGTGATTATTCCTTTTTTCTTTGATTTCAAATTTAACATACTCTCAATTCTCCTATTCATTATATTTTTATCATCATTAAAGGGTGATATTAAGCTATTTGATAATTTAAACTGATTATTAAATTTCATTGAGTTTATAAGTGTTAAGGCATAATTTTTTCTTTCATCTATTCCTAGTGATTTTAAGAGCTTTTCATCACAGGATAATTCACAATCTTCATTTAAAATACTTTTTAACTTATAAATTAAAGGATTAAAGAAATGTAATGATATAACTAAAATGCTTAGAAGTTTATATATCCAATCTTTTCTTTTAAAATGAATCAATTCATGTTTTATTATCCATTTTAAATCTTCATCTTCATATGTTCTTTCTGGTAATATAATTGTTGGTTTTACTATACCTATAATAAATGGTGTTGAAATACTACTGCAAAATTTAAGAGGAATATTTCTTTT
Organism: Clostridium sp. CM027; assembly: GCF_024730565.1. Taxonomy (NCBI): domain Bacteria; kingdom Bacillati; phylum Bacillota; class Clostridia; order Eubacteriales; family Clostridiaceae; genus Clostridium; species Clostridium sp. CM027. Next base: position 3,456,567 of record NZ_CP077725.1, on the reverse strand, counting down.
GATACCCATTTCTTTTTTAGATTTGCTATATATTCTCATGATTTTTACATTGTATATATTTCTTGAAGTCTTTTTAATACTGCTATTAAATTTTTTGTTACATAAAATAATAAATAAAAATATTATTGTAGATGTTATGAAATAAAGATATGGAATTATACTTATAACATGACTAATTTTAGCCATGTTATCATAGATACCACTAGGAATTACATTATCTTTTACCATTAACACATTCTTAGGAACATATATTGAAATTTTAAGGGGCAGAACCATTTTTAAAATTATAACTATACAAATATAGTAATTGAAATTTGCACTATATTTACTAAGTACCTTTTTTCTAAATATTAATAGCAATAAAATCCAAAAGGTTCCTATTAATGAGGCTTCTATAATGTTTTCAAACAATGTTTTTAGCATATTATCACCTATTTTTTTATCATTCTATCTAGTTTTTCTAAATCCTCGTCTGATAATATGTCCTTAGTATCATGTAACATTGATACAAGGCTAGTTAAAGAATTACCATGAATATTTTTAAGGAATTCCTTTGTTTCTAAAGACTTATATTCTTTTTCTTCTACCTTTGGAAAATAGTAAAACTGCTTTCCTCGTTTTTCTGCTGAAAGAAAATCCTTTTTTATTAAACGTTTTAGAAGTGTAGCTGTTGTTCCAGCTTTCCATCCCTTTTGAAGAGTGATTATCTCAGCAACCTGGTTTGTTGATAAAGTTTCTTCATTACTCCAAATTAAATTCATAACTTCCAATTCTGTTTGTGGAAGTTTTTTTAAATCCATCATTAAAGCCTCCTTTAATTTAATAATACAAACGTATTATTAAATTGTCAATACATTTGTATTATTTTCTTTAATAAGTATAATTACAACTATAGCTATTTAATCTTTATTATATTAATACCTGACGATTTAAGTCATACCTATGCTACTCTCCTATTTGAGCTAAAGAAGAGCCCAAAATAGTACAAAGTCATCTAGGTCATAGTAATATTTCTATTACCTTAAACACCTATACTCATGTACTTGAGATTATGAAGGTGAAGGCTGATACAAAACTTAATGACTTGTATAATTATATGGGGTCAAAATAACCCTCATTTTTTCATAAAATTTTATAAGGGTCAAAAGAGGGCAAAAGTAAAAGCCTTACAAACTTAGTGTTTGCAAGGCTTTGGTGGTGCGCCCAGAGGGAGTCGAACCCACGGCCTTCAGATTCGAAGTCTGCCACTCTATCCAACTGAGCTATGGGCGCATAATAAAATAATTTTTAAAAAGTCTTTAGTATAAATACTAAAGACTTTTATTGGAGCGGGTAGAGGGAATCGAACCCTCGTAATTAGCTTGGAAGGCTAACACTCTACCATTGAGTTATACCCGCATGTTTGGAGCGGGAGACGAGATTCGAACTCGCGACGTTCACCTTGGCAAGGTGACGCTCTACCACTGAGCCACCCCCGCATATTGTTGTTTTTATAAATAGTATTTGGTGCAGGTGAAGGGAGTTGAACCCATACACCCGAAGGCGCTAGATCCTAAGTCTAGTGCGTCTGCCAATTCCGCCACACCTGCATATTATTACTATTTTGGTGGCTTACCGGGGAATCGAACCCCGGACACCATGATTAAAAGTCATGTGCTCTACCAACTGAGCTAGTAAACCTTATTAGTTAAATTCAAACCTATACATCTAAGTAAAGAGTCCGATGCCTTACGGTTTTGAAAGGCATCCCAATTTTAAATGGGGTGGACGATGGGACTCGAACCCACGACAACCAGTACCACAAACTGGCGCTCTACCAACTGAACTACGTCCACCGTATTGGGAATTTTAAATTTATTAAGGTTATATTATTTTCTAATACAATACCCTTTATTTGTAATTTTATTTTTAAATGGGGTGGACGATGGGACTCGAACCCACGACAACCAGTACCACAAACTGGCGCTCTACCAACTGAACTACGTCCACCGTATGGTGCGTCTTAAGGGATTCGAACCCCTGGCCCACGCCTTAGAAGGGCGTTGCTCTATCCAACTGAGCTAAAAACGCTTATATGTTAATGCTCAGTTGAACGTTAACATATTTGGAGCGGGTAGAGGGAATCGAACCCTCGTAATTAGCTTGGAAGGCTAACACTCTACCATTGAGTTATACCCGCATATTATATTTTAATGGTCGGGGTGACAGGGATTGAACCTGCGACCTCATGGTCCCAAACCACGCGCGCTCCCAGCTGCGCTACACCCCGGCATATATTAAAAAATGGTGCGACATCGGGGGCTTGAACCCCGGACACCCTGATTAAGAGTCAGGTGCTCTACCAACTGAGCTAATGACGCATATTGGTGCATCTTAAGGGATTCGAACCCCCGGCCCACGCCTTAGAAGGGCGTTGCTCTATCCAACTGAGCTAAAGATGCTTGTATACTTAAACTAATATGTATAAACATATTTGGAGCGGGAGACGAGATTCGAACTCGCGACGTTCACCTTGGCAAGGTGACGCTCTACCACTGAGCCACCCCCGCATATTATTGTTTTTATACATAGTAATTCATTTGTAAATAGTAATGGTGCAGGTGAAGGGAGTTGAACCCATACACCCGAAGGCGCTAGATCCTAAGTCTAGTGCGTCTGCCAATTCCGCCACACCTGCATATTATTACTATTTTGGTGGCTTACCGGGGAATCGAACCCCGGACACCATGATTAAAAGTCATGTGCTCTACCAACTGAGCTAGTAAACCTTATTGGCTGGGATAGCAGGATTTGAACCTACGGATGCCACAGTCAAAGTGTGGTGCCTTACCGCTTGGCGATACCCCAGCATTAAATGGGGTGGACGATGGGACTCGAACCCACGACAACCAGTACCACAAACTGGCGCTCTACCAACTGAACTACGTCCACCGTATGGTGCATCTTAAGGGATTCGAACCCCTGGCCCACGCCTTAGAAGGGCGTTGCTCTATCCAACTGAGCTAAAGATGCTTGTATATTAGTGTTTAAATAAACATTAATATATTTGGAGCGGGTAGAGGGAATCGAACCCTCGTAATTAGCTTGGAAGGCTAACACTCTACCATTGAGTTATACCCGCATATAGTGGTCGGGGTGACAGGGATTGAACCTGCGACCTCATGGTCCCAAACCACGCGCGCTCCCAGCTGCGCTACACCCCGCTACCCATTAAACTTTAAAACCATTTAATGTCCTAAATTAATCCTGACCTCATAACCATTTAAATTCAATGATTTTTTCTGACGACATGGATTATTCTACACCATATGTTTTAATACGTCAATACTTTTTTTAAAACTTTCTCATTTTAATATTAAAATAAATCCTATCAACCTGTTATTTTTTATTTTAACTTATTTTAGTCTGATTAAAAAAACTAAAATTTTAGAAGTTCACATTTAAAATACCTAGCTATAAACAACTAGAATCTTATCAAATTTGGCTCTATGCATCCCTGGTTGATACTTATAATAGCAAAGCTCCGAGCTCCATCTCTTGGTAGTGACGCACTTCCAGGATTTATATACCATATTCCTTCTTCAAAATCTATTTTTCCAATATGTGTATGTCCATACAAGACTATGTCAGCCCCCGTTTCTAAAGCCTTATATCTTAATTTAGCCAAACTCTCTTTTACACTATATCTATGTCCATGAGTTAAAAAAAATTTTTTTAAGCAAATTTCTTTTACCCTGTCATTAGGTGTACTTGTAGAAAAATCACAATTGCCTTTAACATTAATTATTTCTCCATTATAATGCTTTCTTATAATGGATATGTCGTCTACATTATCGCCTAAGTGAATCAACACATCTAATCCCTTTATTTCGCATCCTAGCCGTTCTATGCTGCTAATAATGCCATGTGTATCGCTTATAACACCTATTCTCATTTAAAATCACCCTCTTCATTAATATAACGTATGCATCTTAGACTTTTTTTGAGATGCCTAATAATTATACATCATATATTAATTTTTCAAGCTCACCTTTTAGTTTATCTAGTGCCCTTCCCCTATGACTTATAGCGTTTTTTTCATTACTTTCCATCTGTGCAAAAGTTTTATTGAATTTTTCCACAAAAAATAGCGGGTCATATCCGAAACCTTCTTCACCTCTAAAATCTGCTGTGATTATCCCCTCTGACTCTCCTTGTACTTTTACTATTTCATCTTTATTAATTATAAGTACCATTGCGCAAATGAATTTAGCTTTTCGCTGTTCTTCTGTTTTGCCATCTAAAAGGTGCAATAATTTTTCATTATTCGCTTTAGTATTTCCGTGTTCCCCCGCAAACCTCGCTGAAAAAATGCCTGGAGCTCCATTTAATGATTCTACTGCTAATCCCGAATCATCGGCAAGTACCATATTCCCATGGGCTATTTTGAAAATTTCACTTGCCTTTATATCTGCATTCTCCATGAAAGTGCTTCCTGTTTCCTCTACATCAATGTTAATATTGGCTTCTTTTAAAGATAGTACTTCAAAAGGAAACCGTGATAATATTTCTTTTATTTCCTTAATTTTATGGTCATTATTACTAGCAACTATTAATCTTCTCATTGTATACTCCTCACAACTCTCTAGGGTAGATAATAATTAGTAATCATTATCTACTCTAAAAGTAATCTATTTTAAAAATTATATACTAAATAACTCATCTCTAGTAGGGGGCAAAACATCTTTGCAAGTTTCATCTTTTACTAATATCCCTCTAGACGCAGTCATTTTTCCTATTACCGTAGCTTGTACTCCATTGCTATTTAATTTATCCACCAATTCTTTCCCAGACGCCACCGTTATTAGCATGCTTCCAGAAGATATAAATTTCAAAGGGTCAATATTAAGTCTTTCACATATTTTATATGTAATATCACTAATTGGCATTTTATCACTATACGCCTTAAATCCTAAATTGCTAGCCTCCGCAACTTCCCATAATGCTCCTAGAACACCACCTTCAGTTATATCATGCATAGAATTAACCCCGAACTCTCCTGCTATACGTCCTTCATTAACCACACTAATACTACTAATATAGTCTTTAGCTACTTCTATTTCTTTAGGAGTTAAAACGCCTTGTATCCTGTCTAAATGATCATTTACTATAATTGAAGTTCCTTCCATACAAAGCAGTTTGGTAACGACAATTTCATCTCCGATTTTTGCACCTGAAGTTGCCACAGCACCTTGTGCTTTCCCTTTTCCTATAGCAGTGCATGAAACTATTATTTTATTTACAGCTTCTGTAACCTCAGTATGTCCACCTAATATCTCCACATTCAGTTTTTTTGTCTCTTCATCAATTTCACTCATAATATTTTTTATATCTTCTATCGTCGCTGTTGGCGGTACAAGAATTGTAACTAAAATGCCTACAGGCTCAACTCCACAAGAAGCTATATCATTGCAATTTATATGAACTGCTAATTTGCCCATATTTTTATCAGCTCCGGTTATTGGATCTGTAGATACTACGCACTCATATTCGCCAAAATTTACTACACTGCAGTCTTCGCCTATTCCACTTCTAATTCTTACATCGCCCCGGACAACACTTTTATTGTTGTCAATTATTTGTTTTAAGTCATCCCAATTTAATTTTCCAACTTTCATTTAAATTCTTCCTTTCTAATTTCATAAATCTAGCACATTTTAACAATTGTAATCATATTATCTATATAAGTACTAATTATATGGTGGTGTTATGTTGAATTTTCTAGGACCTTTTTTAAAAACCAATACATTAAACAAAACTAACATAAAAAATCAATTTTTCTACTTATCAAAAGAATCATTAAAGGATATAGTTTTCGATTCTAAATGTGGCATATATATTCCCTCACGCGATTTAAAATCTAAATCCTTTTCTAAGATTGATATTAACACAATTAATTTAAATTCTCCACTTTTATGTGTTTACAAAAAAGCAGATGCTAAATTAAAATCGAAAGAAGGCATGTTAAATTGGAATGAGAACAAAGTAAAGAAAGAAATAACTGTTAATAGTAATGCATTCATGACTTTATCACTACTGGAACTCGTAGACTATTATAATAACTTTAAGGACGTCGATGATACAAAATATGATCTAAGCTCTATTTACCTTAAACTTTGCAAAGAACAATTAGAATTTTATGCTTCTTATTTTCGAAATAAAGATGGGCTCTTTGTTGACAAAAAAGATTTAACTAATCCATTAAACCAAGAATTTAATTTTGAAGATAAAAACAATAAATTCAAATTTTCTGATCAAGCCTTTATGATGTCTGCTTACTACAAATATTCTACTTATAATAACGTAAAACAAGAGCATGAATATAAACAATTTGCTCTAGATATCCTAGATATGTTTTCTCAGTATAAGGAAGAAATTTACAATGTTTCTTTTGAGGAACTCAATAAGATATGCTTAGCATTAAATATTTTTTATAAGTACTCCGGCTTAGAACTATGCGAAACCCTATTGCTAGATTTTTTAGATTTGCTTATAGATCAATATAATGCTAAGCCATCCTTAATTGTTAATGCTAAATTAGATCATTCCTGTATGCTTTTTATAAACTGTACGCTTATGTATAATAATACATTAATTCTTAAATTTAAAGATACTAGTGACGATTTATATGAAAAGCTTACAGACTTATACGATGCCGATAAAGGTATCTTGCTAAAGGAAAGTGCTGATAAAGAGACAAATTATACTTGTGATGAGCTCTTATTATACATTTACAGCCAAATCATATATTCTGATTTTAACAATATTGAAGATAATTCTTTCATGCTTCAGGATATTTTCAAACATCAAATTTTGGATTCTGGTATAATTTTAAGCTGGCCTGAGTCCCCCTCTTTAGATAACGCTGAACATTACAGGGATTTTTCACTAAAATCAGAGGATTTGATACAAGAGGATGATTTTAGAATGCCTGAAATCCCCACACCTGAAACCAATGAATTAGCTTCTATATTCATTAAAAATGTGGTATACAATAAACGAAAGGAGAGCTTTAAGCAAAGTAAGTTATCTTTTGATAGCAGCAAAAATATGTTTATATTCTTCTTAACAATATTTTTCCACACTCACTAATATTAAGAGTTAATAATTTTCTCTTATATTATGCTATAACAAAAAAGTATATATGGCTAAAATGCATTCTACGCAATATATACTTTTATTAGCATAGTATAAGAAAAAAAGCTTAATTTTATTTGGAATCATTCTTAGCCTCTTTATAAGCATAATCAAACACTAAATTCCCACTTTTAGTTAAATAGATATCTTTAATATTTTCTCTTTTACAAATAACTGTATTGCCTATATATATAGGTATACATGGTAAGTCTTTTGCTAATATAGATTGTGCATGATTATAAATTGTTACTTTATTTTTATCGGTTTTCTCCATCAATGCTTTTTCTATAGTTTTATCATAATCCGAACTCTTATATCCATAAATATTATCTTTTGAATATGATGTCCATCTAGTAAAGAATTTATAAATGTCTCCATATTCCTCATCATTTTTTGAAAATACTATATCATAATTTCCCTCTTTAAGTACTTTTTCGAGTTCATCTTTTGTGTATCCAGTGCACACTACCTTTATACCTAAATATTCTTTAATATTTTTAGCTATTTCCTTGCTTATTTTAGTATCAAAATTTTTATTTTCATATACCATAACTAATTCTTGTTTTTCTTCATAATTACTACTTTTTTTTAAATATTCTAAGCCTTTAATTTTATTCTGGGATGCATTAAAAATCACTTTACCACTTTTGTCATTAGACCTAGTAAAAGGTGTATAATTTATTGTTGGAACTGCTACATCTTCTGATATAGTTTCTATAATTAATTCCCGATCTATAATTGAACCAATTGCATTTCTAAAATTTATATCCACTGAATCTCTTTTTTCTAGTATATTTTTAGTTTTTAGATTGAAATTCATATAATACATACTCTGCGATAGTTTAACTTCAGTTTTATTTTCCGTGCTAAGGGCACTTACTTCACTTATTGGTGGACTTACAAGTACATCAATTTTTGAGGTATCACTATACTGCGAAGTTTCAAAATTTGCTAAAGCTTTCTCTTCATCCTTTATAGAAGTAAATAGCATTTCATTACTAACAATTTCATTGGCTCTCCAATACTTTTCGTTCTTTACTAATTTTATTTCTCCATCTTTGTTTACCTCTTTTATAATAAATGGACCACTATATTGAATTTGACTGTAGCTATCTTTCCAGTTCCTTGTATCCATATTATTTCCCCTTAAAGTGAAAACTGGATTGCTAAGGATATTTATAAAGTTCTCATTAGGATTATTTAGCCTTATCTCTAATGTTAAATCGTCCTTTGCAACAATACCAACATTTTCAAAATCTACTTTTCCTGCACTAAAATCCTTAGCCCCAAATATGCAATATAATTGCTTAGCAAAAATATTTCCTTTTTCCAATAAAATGTTGTGAAAGAACCTTTTAAAATCATCAGCTTTTATAGACGTTCCATCGTTATAATGTAGATCTTTTCTTAATTTAAAGGTATACCCTATTTTGTCCTTACTAACCTCAATTTTTTCTGCCATGGCAGGTACAATTTTACCATCTTTATCTTCTCTTACTAATCCTTCAAATAAAACTAATAACAAGTCTTTTTCGCGAACACTATCATTATTTGTCATAAGCAAGTCTGCCGGCAATTCTCCCAAGTTATAAACTAAATATTTTCTAGATGTTGTTGTTTTTACTTTCTTTTGAATACATCCACTGGTTAGCATCGTCATAAAAATCAACATTATACATAATAACTTTTTCATAATTACCCCCAATATGTGTATTATTAAGAGTATTAACTTTTCATATATGAAATAATCAAATATCCAATAAAAAATAAAAAAGTATATATTACTATTAATGCATTCACTTCGCTAAGAACTACTAATTTTATTTTCAATTAATCTCGTGAAAAACATAAACTCGCTGTCGCTCAAACATATGTTTTTCTTAACGTATCTTAATTAAAAATAAAATAAGAAGTTCTAAAGCTTGTTTCAATGCATTATACGCAATATACACTTTTTTTTTGCGCTTAATTCTGTAATATATTTTAACTATATATTATATAAATGAATACATATAATCATTATACTGTGTAAAATTGACTTGTTATTTATCTTAATGTACATTATTATATTAATATGTACTTACAGATTTTATATATGTAAGTATTTAGGAGGCCTATTCCATGTTAATCCTGACTATAAGAATTTTTTCTATATTTTCCATGTTAATTTTTATGCTTACATCGATATGGGGCTTTATTTTATTAATTAAAATATTTAATCAGTTAAGATATAAAAATTATTTACTGGAAAAACTTCTACAAAACGCCTCTAGCTCATCTTCAAAACAGAGACACAAGGAATATCCTAAAGATGATTTTAAAGTCGAAGATATTTCTAGTCCAGGTGAAAAATAAATATTAGTAGCGCAACATAAAGAAGACGTCATTTGACGTCTTTCTTACATTTTCCACACTATTTTAACATATTTACTAGTTCTTCTTCAGATATGACTGTAATTCCAAGCTCTTGAGCTTTGGTAAGCTTACTTCCGGCATTCTCGCCTGCTAAAACGTAACTGGTTTTATTAGAAACAGAACCTGATACTTTTCCTCCATGATTTTCTATTATCAATGTGGCATCACTACGCCCCATTGACGTAAGGGTTCCAGTTACTACGAATGTTAACCCGTTAAATAGATTATCGACCTGATTTGAGTCTTCTACGGCCATATTTACGCCATACTCTTTTAACCTATCAATTATTTCTCTGTTTTTATTATCTTCAAAAAATCTTAGTACACACAAAGCACTTATTTCACCTATATCAGAAACCTCTATTAGTTCATCCAATGTTGTATTTTGCAAACATTCAATAGATTTATAATGCTTCATTATGGATTTCGCTGCTATCTTACCAATATTAGGAATTCCGAGGCCTGTCAGCAATCTTTGTGCTTCATTTCCCCTTGATTTGTCTATAGCATCTAGTAACTTATCTGTATTCTTTTCTTTTCCAATTATACCTTTCTCTATAAGCTCCGCGCGGTAATTAAACAGTGAATATACATCTGCTACATCTTTAATATATTCTAAACGGATAAGTTCCTTAATATAAGCCGTACCAAACCCTTTTATATCCATAGCATTCCGACCAACAAAATTAATTATGTGTCTTTCTAATTGAGCCATACAGTTAGGATTTGTACATTTGATATCAGCCGTATCTTTTTCACGGACAGTGGGGGTTCCACATACCGGGCATCGGTCTGGAATTTGGAATCTATTTAACTTCTCAGAACGTTTTTCTTTGACTACAGCCTTAATTTTCGGGATAATCTCCCCTGATTTGTATACAACAATTATATCTCCAATCCTTATATCTAAATCATTGATAAAATCTTGGTTATGAAGAATTGCTCTAGATACAGAAGTTCCGCATAAACGAATTGGCTCAAAAATTGCTGTAGGAGTAATTCTTCCAGTTCTTCCTACTGATAGTTCAATATCAATCAATTTTGTTTCTTTTTCTTCTGGAGGGAACTTATATGCTATAGCCCATTTGGGAACTTTTGAAGTATTACCAAGCTTTCTTCTATCTTCCAAGTTATCAATTTTTATAACAACTCCGTCAATATCGTATGCTAAATTACCTCTATCTTCTCCTATAGCCTGGATAGTATTCCACACTTCATCAGCTGTTTTACATTTCACATAATTCTCAATAACTTTTACACCCTGTTTTTTTAACCATTCATAGCCTTCGGTATGTGTTTTAAATTCAATTCCTTTGGCGTCTTGAATATTAAAAATAAACAGAGATAATTGTCTTTCCTTTGTTATTTTACTATCTAACTGCCTCAATGTACCAGCAGCACAGTTTCGAGGATTTGCAAATATCTTTTTCCCTAATAGCTCTTGCCCCTCATTAACCTTATCAAACGCAGCACTTGCCATATATACCTCACCACGAATCTCGAGGTATGGCACTTGCTCTTTCAGTTTCCGCACGACATCCCCAATTACTTTAGCATTTTCAGTGACATCCTCACCTTGAATGATTCCATCACCGCGAGTTACAGCTACTGTTAATTTACCTTCTACATAACGTAGTGACATTGACAAACCATCAATTTTAAGTTCAACAACAAATGTTGGATCACTAAGTTCTTCAATCATTTTATTTACATAGGCATAGACTTCTTCTTTTGTAAATACGTCTTGCAAACTGAGCATTGGTACATTATGTTTTACTAATACCCCAGCTTTTCTTTTAGCGTTTCCACCTATGTTTTGAGTCGGGGACTCTAATGTGATAAGTTCTGGATATTCTTTCTCTATTGCTTTAAGCGCAAGCATCAATTGATCATATTCATAATCTGATATTTCCGGATTATCTTGGTTGTAATATCTATCACTGTGATATTTAATTGTCTTTTTTAATTCTTCAATTTCATCTTTTACACTAATTTTCATAAACTACACCCTTTCCCACGAAATCAACGTTCATCTGCTAGGTATATGAAATAAAATAACTAGCACACTCACTAGCTATTTTATCCAAAATGCCTTAGCGCATTCAAATAAATAGCAAATCAGTATGCTAGCCCTATTTTCATGTGCCTTATAACATTTCTAAAGGCGCTTTATCTAATATCAGCTTTTTTATTCCCATGTTATCAAACGCTATTGAAATCATTGTATCATTATCAGAACTCGATTTTGACACTATGGTACCTATTCCAAATTTAGTATGTCTAACTTTCCTACCTACCGTAGCTTCTCTATTCATAGCATTCTCACTATTGACACTTTGCTGCCCTGGATCATTTCCTTTCGCTGTAGCTGATGCATAATCTTGAGGCGAAGTTTTACTTAGTAGTCCATGCGGATTATAATTTTGTGAATTTCCAGTGTTTTTTCTCTTTAATACCTGCACAGTCCTATTCTTAGCTCCCCCGATAACTTCTTTTAAATCCGGAGAAATTTCACTGATAAAATCAGAAGGCTGATACCCAACATTTCTTCCAAATACCATTCTACTCTCGGCAGATGTTATGTAGAGCTTCTCCTCCGCCCTTGTTATAGCAACATAGCACAGGCGCCTTGATTCTTCCATTTCAGTAAAGTTGTTAAGCGAAGACATGCCGGGGAATATCCCATTTTCCATACCAACCATAAATACTACTGGAAATTCTAACCCCTTTGCACTATGAACAGTCATCATTGCCGCAGTCTCTACTGTTTCATCAGGGTCATCAGTGCTCGAACCTAAACTTACTCCTTCTAAGAATGTTAAAAGCGACTTATCTTCTGAAGTTCTTTCAAATTCTACAGCATCTGATACTAATTCCTTTATATTCTCTACCCTGCTCTCATCCTCTGGTTCCTTAGAAAGTTCTAATTGCTTTAAATACCCTGTATCACTTATTATAGATTTAATTAACTCAGAGACTGTTCCTGTTTCATTTTTGGCCATAAAGCTATTCATAAGACTTACAAACTTATTTATAGATGCTTTATTTCTAGTTGTCAATGTAGGTATAAAATCTACATCTAGAATAGCACTATACAAGCATTGATCTATACCTGTTGCAAATTCTTGAATCTTTTGAATAGTTGCATCTCCTATACTTCTTTTAGGCACATTTATAATTCTTTTTAAAGCGATATCGTCAAGTGGGTTATTAATAAGCTTTAAATACGCCATTATATCCTTTATTTCTTTTCTATCATAGAATTTTAATCCTCCCACTATTCTATATGGAATCAAATTTTTTCTGAAACTCTCCTCAAAAATACGTGATTGAGAATTCATCCTATATAAAATCGCAAAGTCCTTATAGCTTCTATTTTCCTCAGTCATAATTCTCTTAATTTGACTTGCTACAAAATTTGACTCGTCTCTATCTGTAAACGCTCTATATAAATTAATTTTCTCTCCACAATCTTTTTCAGTCCTTAGAGCCTTATCTTTTCTTTGAGAATTATTCCTTATAACTTCATTAGCTGCCATAAGTATATTTCCGCAAGATCTATAATTTTGCTCGAGCTTAACAACCTTTGCCTTTGGATAATCTTTTTCAAAATCTAAGATGTTGGTGACATCCGCACCTCTCCAAGCATAAATACATTGGTCATCATCTCCAACTACGCATATATTTTCACGCTCATCTACTAAAAGCTTTATAAGCTCATACTGTGCTTTATTTGTGTCTTGATACTCATCAACCATAATGTACTTGAATTTTGAATGATAGAAATCCAAAACTTCCTTATTATTTTTTAAGAGTTCAACTGCTTTAAAAATTAAATCATCAAAATCTAGTGCATTGTTACCTTTTAGTCTTTTTTGATAAAGAACATACACATCAGCGATTTTGTTTTTTCTATAATCGCTTTCATTTTCTTTTTTAAATTTTTGTGGACTAATAAGTTCGTTTTTAGCACTCGATATTTTACCTAAAATTTCTGAATCTGTTAGATCTTTTTCATTTATTTGAAGTTCCTTCATACACTGTTTAATCAAACTTTTTTGATCATAGCTATCATAAATAGTGAAATTCTTATTATATCCCAGCCTATCTATCTCTCGCCTTAAAATCCTAACACAACTAGAGTGAAAGGTAGAAATCCACATATTATCCGCTATATTGCCTACTAAAGAACGCACTCTGTCCTTCATTTCACCAGCCGCTTTATTTGTAAAAGTTATGGATAAAATTTGAGACGGATATATAGCTAAATCCTGAATCATATGCGCAATTCTATAGGTCAAAACCCTAGTTTTCCCAGATCCCGCTCCAGCTAATATTAGCAATGGGCCATCAACTGTTATTGCAGCCTCGCACTGCTCTTTGTTTAACAAACTTTTCAAATCCATGAAACCACTCCTTATATATTATATTAACCGTCCCTCTCTATCCGCATCTAAAATGTCGTTAAAAATGAATACACTTATTTCGCTAATTCCAAACGCTCTAATATAAGTTTATACCCATCACTACCATAATTTAATGCTCTGCCGATTCTACTTATTGTAGCAGTACTTGCCCCTGTTACACCTGCTATATCCAAATAGGTCCTTTTATCTGCTAACATTCTTGCTACTTGAATCCTTTGCTCAAATGCTTTAATTTCATTTATAGTGCATAAATCTTCAAAAAATCTATAGCATTCTTCCTTTGTTTGAAGGCTTAAAATGCCATCAAAAAGGAAATCCATATCATTACTTTCTAATTTAGAACTGTATTCACTCATCATCCTTCACCTCTAATAATCATAGATTCATATATACTATTAAATCATCTACTGGGTCTCTACTCATCACCTGAACACTTAAAAATCATATAAAAAAATGCAGCTTATTAAATTTTTTTAAATAAACTGCTGTGAAGTATAAAATATTTATTTGATTGTACCTAAATTATTACTTAGATAAGTATATTATTTAACTAAATTTAACATCACTGTAGTTATAGCAAAGAAAATTGCTGAAACTACTGTAATTCTTACTAGTACTGATTCTGCTGTTTTTGTTTTATTTTTTGCAAAAAAAGTTTCAGAAGTTCCTCCTATAAGGCCACTTAATCCATCTGATTTACTAGGTTGCATCATAACGGATACAATTATAGCAATTGAAGTTATAACCTGTAAAACTACTAGAAAACTATGCATGTGTACACCTCCAATTCATCGAATACATAATTATTTTAGCATACTCTAAGACAGTTTACAATGAATTGTAAAATTTAAGAGTATAGCCTATAAAGACTATACTCTTAATTAATTATCTATTTATGTTATAGAATGCTTTTAATCCTCTGTACTCAGCCATTTCTTCTAATTCTTCTTCTATTCTTAATAATTGATTGTATTTAGAAACTCTTTCGCTTCTAGCTGGGGCACCAGTTTTAATTTGTCCTGCATTCATAGCTACAACTAAGTCAGCTATTGAAGTATCTTCTGTTTCTCCTGATCTATGAGAAACTACTGCAGTATATCCTGCCCTTTCAGCCATTTCTATAGCATTTAGTGTTTCAGTTAATGTACCTATTTGGTTTAATTTTATAAGAATTGAATTCGCAGTTTTTCTTTCAATTCCCATTTTTAATCTGTCAGTGTTGGTTACAAATAAATCATCTCCAACTAATTGAACTCTATCTCCTATTTTATCAGTTAAGTACTTCCAGCCTTCCCAATCTTCTTCAGCCATTCCATCTTCAATAGATATAATTGGATATTTGTTTACAAGTTCTACATAGTAGTCAGCCATTTGCTCTGGAGTTAATATTCTTCCTTCTGAAGCTAAGTTGTATTTTCCATCTTCAAAGAATTCAGAAGCTGCTGGATCAAGAGCAATATAAATATCTTTTCCAGGAACATATCCAGCTTTTTCTATAGCTTCTATTATAATTTTTATAGCTTCTTCGTTTGATGATAAATCTGGAGCAAATCCACCTTCATCACCAACACCAGTCGCTAGTCCTTTAGTTTTTAATAATGCTTTTAATGAGTGGTAAACTTCTGCACTCATTCTTAAAGCGTCCTTAAAAGAAGTTGCTCCAACTGGCATAACCATAAACTCTTGTAAGTCTACATTATTGTCAGCATGGCTTCCACCATTTATAATGTTCATCATTGGAACTGGTAAAACCTTAGCATTTACTCCACCAATATATTGATATAGTCCGAGTCCTAATGACTCAGCAGCCGCTCTAGCACATGCAAGAGATACTCCAAGAATTGCATTAGCACCTAGTTTAGCCTTATTAGGTGTGCCATCAAGATCTATCATTGCTTTGTCAATTGCTATTTGATCATATACATTCATTCCAACTATCTCTTCAGCTATTAGATTGTTTACATTATCAACGGCTTTTAAAACTCCTTTACCGTTATATGTATCCTTGTCTCCATCTCTTAACTCTACCGCTTCAAATATGCCAGTAGAAGCGCCTGATGGTACTGATGCTCTTGCTATCGTTCCATCTTCGAGTGTTACTTCAACTTCAACAGTTGGAAATGCTCTTGAGTCCAGAATCTGTCTTGCATAAATATCAATTATTTCAATAAAGTTTTTCATGTTATCTAACCTCCAAATTTTTTCTCTATGTTATTATATCCTAAGTTAACTTAAGTTAATCCTATACTTTACGGAAACTTAAGTTAATCTTAGATAATACATTATTCAATTTAGTTTTCTTTTAACCTATTTAATTAAAGATTTTCCTGTCATTTCACTTGGTATACTGAGTCCCATAGCTTGGAGCATAGTTGGTGCAATATCCGCCAATATTCCACTATCTTTTAGACCATTACTGTGATTTGAAACGTATGTGAATGGAACTAAATTTGTAGTATGTGCTGTCATTGGCTTTCCAGACGAATAATCAAGCATTTGTTCAGAGTTTCCATGATCTGCAGTTATAAATACGCTGCCGTCCTTGCCTAGAACGCACTCAACAATTTTTCCAAGGCATTCATCCACTGTTTCTATAGCTTTTTTAGCAGCTTCAAAAACGCCTGTATGACCTACCATATCTGGGTTAGCATAGTTAAGTATAATCATGTCGTATTCATCTGTTTCTAGTCTCTTTAATAATTCTTCTGTAACCTCTTGCGCACTCATTTCTGGCAATAAATCATATGTTGCTACTTTAGGTGATGGAATTAATGCTCTATCTTCATTTACATTCGGAGCCTCAACACCTCCATTAAAGAAGAATGTAACATGGGCGTATTTTTCAGTTTCAGCTATTCGGAGCTGTTTTTTACCCATTTTACTAACATATTCTCCAAGCGTATTAGTGTAACTTTCTGGCGTATACGCTACATCAACGTTTTCTATAGTTATATCATATTGCGTAGTACATACAAAGTTCAAATTTAAAGTTTCTCTTTTAAAACCATTAAATACTTTATCATTTAATGCCCTAGTAAGTTCGCGAGCTCTGTCCGGTCTAAAGTTAAAAAATATTACACTATCGTTATTACTTATAGCTGAAACAGGCTTATTATTTTCCATTATAACAGTCGGAAGAACAAATTCATCTGTCTTATTATCATGGATAGCTTTTTTAACTGCCTCTATTGCTGAGGTATTTTCCTCACCCTTAGATAAAACCATAGCATTATATGCAAGTTCAACTCTTTCCCATCTCTTATCTCTATCCATAGCGTAATATCTACCACATACAGTAGCAATTTTACCCACGCCTATTGTATTCATATATTCTTCGAGTTCTGCTATGTATTGTAGTGCTGAACCTGGTTGCACATCTCTACCGTCTAACAATGCATGAACATAAACATTTTTAGCACCTTTATCCTTAGCAAGCTTTATTAAAGCTTTTAAATGATCAATATGAGAGTGGACTCCTCCATCTGACAATAATCCTAAAAGATGCACCGAAGAATTTGCCTTAATAGCTTTATCTATAGCTTTATTAAAAGCAAGGTTTTCAAAAAAGTTTCCTTCTTCAATTTCTTTTGTTATTTTCGTAAGTGCTTGATATATAATTCTACCAGCACCTATGTTTAAGTGGCCAACTTCTGAATTTCCCATTTGACCCGCTGGTAGTCCTACCTCTAGGCCACTTGCATTTAATTTCGTACTTGGATATTTCTTTATTATTCTGTCATAGTTTGGCTTACTGGCCGCAACTACTGCATTTCCATCTACGTTACTTGATAATCCGAATCCATCTAAAATCATTAGCATTACTGGTTTTTTTGACATTTTTGTTCCCCCATCCGTTGTTTCTAAAATAAAATACATGTATATGTATCGACAGTTCAGAGTTATAATTAACTAACTAAAGTAGATTACTCTACTAAAGTAGCTAAATCCACTAAAGTGGCTGCATCTACTAAAGTAGTCTAGCCACATTAGTGGATTCATTTACTATAACATCTTAATAATTTACTATTCCTGCGAAGTCTTGTGCCTTAAGGCTAGCTCCTCCGATTAATCCACCATCTATATCTGATTTACCCATTTGTTCTTTTATAGTTGTTGGTTTAACAGATCCACCATATTGAATTCTAACTTTTTCTGCTACTTCTGCTCCGAACATAGCTCCAACAGTTGCTCTTATAAATGCAATTGTATCATTAGCCTGATCAGCAGTTGCAGTTTTACCTGTACCTATTGCCCAAATTGGTTCATAAGCAATAACCAATTTTTCCACTTGTTCTTTTGTAAGTCCTTCTAAATCTAATTTTACTTGACTAGCTAAGACTTTTTCTGTAATATTTCCTTCTCTATCACTAAGAGTTTCCCCTACGCAAAGTATAGGAATAATACTATGGCTATAAGCAGCTTTAATCTTTTTGTTTACAGTTTCATCAGTTTCATTGAAATATTGTCTTCTTTCACTATGACCAATTATAACATATTCAACGCCCATATCTTTTAGCATTCCTGGTGCAATTTCACCTGTAAAAGCACCATTTTCTTCAAAATGCATGTTTTGAGCTCCTACCTTTATATTTGTACCCTTACTTGCCTTTATTACTGCGTCTAAACATAAAAATGTAGGACAAACTACAACATCACATTTTGCATCTTTAACTAACGGTTTCATTTCCTCAATTAAAGTTACAGCCTCAGCTACAGTTTTATTCATCTTCCAATTTCCTGCAATTATACCTTTTCTCATCAAAAAACCCCCAAGTATTCTTTTATTGTAAGTAATAATTATTAGTATTGTTATCTGGACAACAATTAATGTATATTAAAATATTTAAAATGTCTTATTTAACTTTAACTATTTATTTGTAAGAGCTTCAATTCCTGGTAATAATTTACCTTCTAAGAATTCAAGAGATGCTCCACCACCTGTAGATATATGAGTCATTTTATCTCCAAATCCTAATTGATTAACAGCTGCTGCACTATCTCCACCACCTATTATAGTAGTTCCATCAACTTTTGACATAGCCTCAGCTACTGCTATTGTTCCCTTTGCAAAATTCGCAAATTCAAATACTCCCATTGGTCCGTTCCAAACAATAGTTTTAGCAATGCTAATAGCGCCTTTATACATCTCACAAGTCTTAGGTCCAATATCAAGTCCCATAAACCCATCAGCAATATTTTGACTTTCAGTAACTACTGGCTCTGCTTCAGCTGAAAATCTATCTGCAACAATATTATCTACAGGTATTAAAAATTTAACTCCTTTTGACTCAGCTTTTTGCATCATAACTTTAGCATATTGTACTTTATCTTCTTCAACTAGTGAACTTCCGATAGAATATCCACCAGCTTTTAAGAATGTATAAGCCATTCCTCCACCAATTATTAAAGTATCAACTTTTTCAAGCAAATTTTCGATAACATTTATTTTATCAGAAACCTTAGCTCCACCTAAAATTGCTACGAAAGGTCTAACAGGGTTCTCTATTGTATCCCCTAAAAATTTTAATTCCTTTTGAATTAAATACCCACATACTGAAGTCTCAATAAATTGTGTTACTCCAACTGTAGAGCAATGAGCCCTATGAGCAGTTCCAAAGGCATCATTTACAAATACATCTGCAATGGACGCTAATTCCTTTGAAAAGTTTTCTGTATTTTTAGTTTCTTCTTTTCTATATCTTGTGTTTTCTAATAATAGAACATCTCCGTCTTTCATTTTTGATACGGCAGATTTTACATTATCACTAACTACATTTGGGTCTGCTGCAAAGACTACTTCTTTTTTTAACATTTCGCTTAATTTCTTAGCAACTGGCGCTAAAGAAAGCTCAGGTTTTGGTTCTCCACTTGGTTTTCCAAGATGTGAACATAAAATAACTTTTGCACCTTTTTCTATCAAATAGTTTATTGTTGGCATTGCACCTACTAATCTATTTACATCTGTAATTACCCCATCTTTTAATGGTACATTAAAATCGCATCTTACTAAAACTTTTTTACCTTTAACCTCAATATCCTCGATTGTTTTTTTATTGAATTGCATACACATTCTCCTCCCATATGGTTTATAATACAAGTTTCTTATAATTTAATCACATTCATATAAATAGACTACCCTACTATCTTACTATTTACTACTATCTTACTATTTATTTGAATGTACCTTGTATTAATAAAATATAAAAAGGTCCGGTTCCATAGACTAACTATAAAACCAGACCTTAATACTATACTTACAGTTTCCTACAGTTTTATAATAAAATTAAATTTTATAGTCTGTCTGCAACATATTTAGTTAAATCTGCTAATCTGTTTGAATAACCTGCTTCATTATCGTACCATGAAACAACTTTAACCATATTTCCTTCGATAACCATAGTTGACATAGCATCAACTATAGAAGATCTTTCGTCTCCTTTAAAATCAATTGAAACTAAAGGTTCTTCACAACAACCAAGTATTCCTTTCATTTCAGTTTCAGCCGCTTTCTTAAATGCTGCATTTACTTCTTCTACAGTAACATTCTTTGAAACTTCGCAAACTAAATCTGTACATGAAACTGTTGGAGTTGGAACTCTTAATGAGAATCCGTTTAATTTTCCTTTTAATTGTGGTAAAACTAATGCTACTGCTTTTGCTGCTCCTGTTGTAGTTGGAATCATTGATAGGTTAGCTGCTCTTGCACGTCTCATGTCACTATGTGGAGCATCTAATAATCTTTGATCTCCAGTATATGAATGAATTGTAGTCATTAAGCCTTTAACTATTCCAAATTCTCTGTCTAAAACTTTAGCAAATGGTGCTAAACAGTTTGTTGTACATGATGCATTTGATATTACGTTATGTTTTGCTGAATCATATTTTTCTTCGTTAACTCCCATAACTATTGTAATATCTTCATTTTTTGCTGGTGCAGATATAAGAACTTTTTTAACACTTACACATAAATGATCGCTTGCTTTAGTAGCATCTGTAAAGAATCCTGTTGATTCTAATACTATTTCTACTCCAAGTGAACTCCAGTCAATATTCTTTGGTTCTCTTTCTGCAAATATTTTAATTTCTTTTCCGTTAACTACTATTGCACTTTCTTTAGCTTCTACAGTTCCGTCAAATTTTCCGTAAAGTGAATCATATTTTAAAAGATGTGCGAGTGTCGCAGCATCTGTTAAATCATTAATTCCTACTACTTCTAATTCTGTTGAATAATTTTTTACTAGTGCATTAAATACATTTCTTCCTATTCTTCCAAATCCATTAATTCCTACTTTTACCATCTTGGCAAAACCTCCTAAATTTTATTAACCTAATTATATGTAAATATATAATTTTTTCATTAATCAAATCATTATATAGTTTACTCTCTTTTCTCTATAATATTTACTATTTCTTCTGCAGCCGCTTGATCAATTATTAAAACAGTGCTTAAGCGGTTGATTTCAGTAGCGATGATGGCTCTAGCTTTATTTTTTCCAGCCGCTACTGCGATTAGTGTTTTGCTGTCTGTAACATCTTCATTTTTCACCCCAATAGTAGGTGTAGAATGAACTATTTCTCCTAATTCATTATAGTATTGACCAAATGCTTCTCCTACTGCACCTAATTCTTCAAGTTCCTTTATCTCTTTTTCAGGTACTTCTCTTTTCATAGCCATATCACTGGCGATACCTATTCCATAAATAAGAATATCAGCACTTCGAATCTTATCAATTATACTTTTTATACTTTTTTCATTTACTATAGTTTTTAAAGCATCATTGCTCAAATTATCAGGTACATGTAGTAATTCGTAATTTCCACCAATTTTATCTGCTAGCCTAGCCACTAAAGTATTAGCTTGAATTTCTACATTTCTGGCCATACCGCCCCTGGCCGGAAGCACTAAAACATTGGTATATTTGTTATTTTTAGATAAATTGTCTACAACTTCCTTAACTGTTGATCCACCTGTTATTGCAATTATACTGTTATCTTTAATAATATCCATAACATAAATTGCAGCTACCTTCCCAACTTCTTTAAGGACACTTTTATCAATTTCAACGTTCCCGGGAACAACTATAACTTGCTGTAGCTTCAAATGTTTCTCAATAAATTTCTCGATTTTAGACAACCCTTTTATCTCATGAATAAATCCTTTTAACTGATCTAAAATTTCTTCACCATCAGTTGTTATAAACATACCCAGTGCATTAACCTCAATCAAGTTTTGGGACTTTAGAAAGTTTATTTCATTTCTTACTATTCTCTCGCTTATGCACATCTGATCTGCTAAAATTCTTCGTCCTATAGGTTGATTATAACATATCATCCTTAATATATCATGTCGTTTTTCAAGAAGTTCTATTAATTCAGGCACTATTTTCTGTTGTAATTTTAATATACTCTCCACTTGAACACCTTTCTGGACTTTTTAAGTCCCAGCTTATATTTTTTGCTCCCACAAACATTATAGATGAAATACCAACTTTTTTAAATTAGTATTTGCAAAAAAGATGTTAACATTTTGTTAACGGCATGATTAAATCATCTCCTGGGTCGCTGAAATATTAAAATCTTTTCCGCTTACAAGAACTTTTAATTTCAAGTTCTTCCCTATATTTTGCTACAGTTCTTCTTGAAATATTCATCCCTTCTACATTTAATCGATTACAAATAATTTGGTCTGATAAGGGCTTCTTTTGGTCCTCATTATACACCATTTCTTTAATAGTTTTCTTAATATTAGTTGTGGATACATCCTCACCACCTACAATTGACGCAATGCCATTAGTAAACAAGTCTTTTATTTTAATGACTTTCCCGTTATTTATACTAACATATTTCTCCCTAATTGCACGGCTTATAGTAGATTCATGCATTTCTAAATTGTTAGCAATCTTTTTAAGCGTCATTGGTTTTAAATATTCAGCGCCTTTATCGAAATATTCCTTTTGAACTGCCAAAATATCTTCCAAAACTCTATATACAGTGTTTTTCCTTTGTTCAATACTTTTAATAAGAAACACTGCGCTATTAATTTTATCTTTTACATATTCTACAGCTTCTATATCATTTTCATTTTTAATAATTTCTTTATACAAACTATTTATATTCAATTTAGGAAGTACATCTTCATTCATAGAAATAAAATATTGGTCATCAATTTTATTAATATAAGCATCAGGCACAATATACTTAACCGTCTCACCAGTATAAAATCCTCTTGACGGCTTAGGCTCTAAAGTTTTTATTATATCTCCATATTTTTGAACCTCAGAAATTTTAACATTTAGTTCCTTAGCTATATCATTGTATTTATTTTCTCCCAATAATTCTAAATACTTATCAATGATTATATAAATATTTTCATCATCTATCCCCAGATTATGTAATTGAATCCTTAAACATTCCCTTAGGTTCCTAGCTCCAATTCCTTGTGGCTCTAAAGATTGGAAAATTTCAAGTGCAATTTCAGCATTCTCGTTTGTTATTCCGAGCTCCCTACATATATCAGATAAATCTTCCGATAAATAACCTTTGGTATCTAAGTTCTCCACCATATATTTGCATATTTCTAAAATTTCATACTGCTCCGTTAGTTCTCCTATTTGCTCTTTAAGATAATCTTTAAGAGATTTTTCCTCTGCAATATAATAAAATGGCGAAATTTCCTCATTTTCATTCTTTGCAGCATAGCTCTTTACTTTATAATCATCCTTGCCAAGATATTTAATTATTTCTTTATAATCAAATTCATTATTGTTATTACTTTTGTGGTTTTGCAAGTCTTTTTCCTCCAGCACTGGATTCTCTTGCATCTCTTTATTTACATATTGTCCTAGCTCATACGCTGACATTTGAAGAAGTTTAACAGACATTTGCATTTCTTGAGTCATTATTAATTTTTGTTCTTGAATCAAATTTAAACCAAAATTAATGTTCATTTTATTATCACCTCATCTTTGGTTGCTATTTATTTTCATGTACCTCTCATATTATAAATATTATAACATAGCTAATGATATAAACCTAGATTATGCATTAAGCTAGAAATAAAAATAAAAAATCTCAGCACAAATTTCTACAACAGCAGAAAACGTAAGCTAAGATTTTTTATTTTTAAAATATTATCTAGATCCTTTAACATATGGTTTACCACTCGCAAGGGGGCCTGTTGTTTTTCCAACAAATCCTGCAAGTGCAATCATGGTAAGTACATATGGAATAACATCATATACTTCTGTAGGTAAATTCCAGCTAAGTCCCTGTGCAAAAATATTAAATGCACTACCAAAGGCAAATAACAAACTAGCCCCAAGCGCTCCGAAAGGTTTCCAATTACCGAAAATAACAGCCGCTAAGGCAATAAATCCACGTCCTGCAACCATTCCTTCTCTGTAAAGTGGTGTTATTCCCAGGGATAATGCTGCTCCACCGAGCCCTGCTAGCATTCCTGATAAAATAACACATAAATATCTTATCTTATAAACATTTATTCCTAAAGTATCAGCCGCCTTTGGATGTTCTCCTACAGCTCTAATTCTAAGTCCTAAAGGTGTTTTATATAGTATATAATGCGAAACAAATACTAAAATAATCGCGAGTATTACAAACCAGTTTAGCTGCGATATTAAATTCCCTATTATTGGTATATTTTTAATCCAATCCGGTATGTTATATGAAAGTCCTGTTACTATATCTGTTTGGCCACCTTTACCACCAAATAACTTAAATATTAAGAAACTCGCAAGGGCAGTAGAAAAAAGATTTATAGCAGTACCTGAGATTACTTGATCTGCACGCAAATGTATGCTCAGCACAGCGTGTATTAATCCCAAAACACCCCCTGCTATCACCCCAAAAAGTATTCCCATTGCTGGACTTCCAGTGGTGTAACTTCCATATACCGCAAAGAAAGCGCCTATTACCATCATACCTTCGAGGCCTATATTAACCACACCTGATTTTTCTGAAAATATACCACCCAGTGCTGCAAAAATTAGAGGCGTAGCTATTCTTAAAGTTTGCGCAAACAAATTAATTAAAATAACACTACTCATTTGTAATCGCCCCCTTCTTTTTCTTCTCAGAGAAGTATTTAACAATATAATCTGTTGCTACAAATATAATAATTATAGCTTGGATTAAATAAACTATTTCTTTTGGTATTCCGTTTAATTGAAGGGTTCTAGAACTACTATTTAATGTTCCAAATAATAAAGCTGATGCTATACATCCAATAGGATTGCTCTTTGCAAGTAAAGCAACTGCAATTCCATCAAACCCATAAGAGGGAAGTGCCATGAAATCTTTTGCATTATGAAGCACGCCTGCAACATGCGTTGCCCCACCAACTCCGGCTATTGCACCAGAAATCACCATAGCCAAAACAGTATTTTTCGCTACATTAATCCCACCATATTCTGCAGCATGTGGATTTATACCAACTGCTCTTATTTCGTAACCAACAGTGGTTTTCCATAATAACCAGAATATAAAGATAGCTACTGCTATGGCAAGGAATATACTAATATTAGCTCCACTACCGCTAACAAACCTATGAATTTCTGCACTCTCTTGTATATTAGGAGTACTTGCTTTACCTTCCACTCCAAAACTAGTTCTTAAAATAATAAAATTGGCTAAAGCCATAGATATATAATTCATCATAATTGTGTTAATAACTTCATGAGTGCCTACTTTAGCCTTTAAATATCCCGGGATTGCTCCCCATACTCCTCCGGCTAAAAGTCCTGCTAAAATAACTAAAACTATATGAATTACTGGATTTAGTCCTGGCAATGTTCCAACAACAGCAGCTGCCATCATTCCAAGTATAAATTGACCAGCAACACCTATATTAAATAATCCACATTTAAATGCTACAGCATTTGCAACTCCTGTAAATATTAATGGAGTAACTTCTGAAAGGGTAACGAAGGTTACTCTAGTATTACCAAACCCACCTTTATATATAAGTCCAAATAAATCACCTAAAGCTGAAAAGTATTGTAATATAGAATATCCTTTTGCCCACATTACAAAGAATACAGCAACAAATATAGAAACGATTATAGAAAAGAAAGGGAAAGCAAGTGTTTTAATGATATTTTTTGCTATACTTACAAAATTACTATTTTCACTTTCTACTTTATTCATTATCTTTAGCTCCTTCCGGTGTTTTATTTAGATTACCACCAGCCATAAGTATACCAAGTTTTTTCTCTGTTGCATCACATCTATCGAGTATATCTACTATTCTGCCATCATACATTACGGCAATTCTATCTGATAATGCCATTATTTCATCAAGTTCTAATGATACTAATAAAATCGCCTTACCCTTATCACGTTCTACAACTAATCTTTTGTGAATATATTCAATTGCACCAACGTCAAGACCTCTCGTAGGTTGTGCTGCTATTAATAATTCCGGATCTTTTGAAATTTCTCTAGCTGCTATAAGTTTTTGTTGATTACCACCTGATAATGATTCCGCATTTACATCTGCATTTGGAGTTCTAATATCAAATTCGCTAATAAGTTCATCACAGTGTTTTCTAATTTCTTTGTAATTCATAACTATGCCTTTACTGAAGGGTGCATTTTTATGAATTCCAAGCACTGAGTTTTCAAATAGAGAATAATCTAATATAAGCCCTCTTTTATGCCTATCTTCTGGTATATGGCCAACACCTACTGACATAATATCTCTTGGTGACTTACCATATGTATTTTTACCGTTTATTATAATGCTTCCACTCTTAGGCCTTTGAAGTCCAGTTAAAACTTCTAACAATTGAGATTGACCATTTCCATCAACACCAGCTATCCCAAGAATTTCTCCACCATATACTGCTAAGTTTAAATTTTGTACTGCAGGTAATCCTCTGTGATCACTTGCACAAAGATTTTCAATTTTCAATATTTCGCCGCGAATTTGAGCAGGATTTTTCTCTACAGTTAGATTAACTTTTCTGCCTACCATAAGCTGCGCTAATTCGTCTATACTTGTTTCTTTAGTCTTTACTGTTCCAGTTACTGCACCTCGCCTAATTATAGTAACTCTATCACTCATACTCATAACCTCTTTTAATTTATGAGTTATCAGTATTACGGATTTTCCTTCTTTTTCAAGATTTTCAATTATGATTCCGAGTTCCTCAATTTCCTTTGGTGTTAAAACTGCTGTAGGCTCATCTAATATTAAAATTTGTGCACCTCTATATAGCGCCTTTAGTATCTCTACCTTTTGTTGTTGCCCTACAGAAATATCTTCTATAACCGCGCTTGGGTCTATTGCGAAACCGTACCTTTCTGAAATTTCTTTAACATCATGTATCGCTTTGCCCATATCAATTTTGAATCCTTTTTTAGGTTCAATACCCAACACAATATTTTCCGCAACAGTAAAATTATGTACAAGCATAAAATGTTGATGAACCATTCCTATACCTAACTTGATAGCATCATTTGGAGTAGATATATTCACTAGGTTACCGCTTACATAAATCTCGCCTTCTTCTTGTTTATATAGACCATAGAGAATATTCATAAGGGTTGTTTTTCCTGCGCCATTTTCACCAAGAAGAACGTGTGTTTCGCCTCTTAATAGTTCAAAATTTATGTTGTCATTGGCAATGGTTCCTGGAAAAATCTTTGTTATGCCCTTCATTTCAATTACCTTTTCCATTGGATTTCCTCCTTAAAAAGATTATTCATCACCTGTGGTGCTGACATCATCTTCACCCAAAATTTTCATTATTCTTAGAAAGAGCTAGATGTAACACATCTAGCTCTTATTGTATACTAAAAACCATAAATCAGTAAATGAAAATTTATATTTATTGATTTTTATTTAAAATCCATTGCTCCTTTTCTATTTACTGGAACAACTGTTTCTCCAGCTATAACTTTATCTTCATATTTTTTAACTTCATCCAAAACATCTTTTGGTACGTTTTTATTAGATGTATCAGCTATTCCTACGCCTTTTTCTTTTAACCCAAGATTAGTAACTGTACCGCCTTTAAATTCGTTTTTAATTTGAGCTTTAGCTTGATTGTAAGTTGCTGTATCAACTCTTTTTATCATACTTGAAAGTATAATATCAGAATACTGTGGAACTGTTAAAGATTGATCCATATCAACTCCTATAGCCCAAACTGTCTTCCCTCCATCTTTTAATTCTTTAGCCGCTTTAAATAAACCAAGTCCAACTCCCGCTGCTGCATGATAAATTACGTCGCAACCGCCTTGATATAATGATTTAGATAATTCATAACCTTTTGCTGAATCATTGTAACTATCTGCATATTTTACAGTTGTTCCTGCACTCTTACCATCTATGCTCAATAATCCTTTTGCAGCTTCTGGATTAACTGCTTTAACACCAGCTGCAAACCCAACTTCAAATCTATTTATTAATTCATTATCTTTTCCACCAATAAATCCAATTTTATTAGTTTTAGTCATTTTCCCAGCAATAATTCCCATTAAAAAAGATCCTTCTTGCTCTTTAAAAGTAATTGATGCTACGTTTGGAAGATCAACAACTGAGTCTATAATTGTAAAGTTTTTATCAGTATGAGTTTTAGCAACCTCTGTCATTGCATCTGCAATTTGATATCCAACAGCAAAAGTTAGATTTGAACCCTCTTCGACTAATGACTCTAAATTTGCTGAATAATCCTCTTTCTTTTGAGCTTCAAGAGCATGGTACGTGAAACCGTCTTCAGATTGCGCCTTTTTAACCCCTTCATCTGCTGATTGGTTAAATGCCTTGTCGTTTAATCCACCCTCATCAGTAGAAAGTCCTACAACTACAGTACTTTTTTGTGTATTTTTTACAGCTTCCTTCTTAGTTCCACAGCCAGCAAACAATGTTGTAACTATTGCCATTGATGTAAGTACTGCAACTATCTTTCTTTTATTCATAATAAATTCCTCCCTAAGTAATTAACTAATTAATTAAACAATATTATTGCTTCGCAGTATGTATTCTATAAACATTAAAAAAATCCTTTTTATTTTAGAATATTTTTATTTGTAATCTTTATCTGATGCTAAAGTATATTATATGCTATATATAGATTTTTTATTACTTGCCTATGTTTTTATTTAAACCTAATTATTACAATTTTAAAGTATTTTTTTAGAAAGGACACTCATAACTGAAATTATGGGTATTCCTTCCGAATTTACAAACTAATTAAATCATATTTTCAATGTAATATTCAGCATGGGTAGATGCTATTGCCCCATCTGCTGCTGCTGTAATTATTTGTCTTAGTAATTTTGCTCTTATATCTCCTGCAGCGTATACTCCAGGTATATTAGTTCTCATTTCTTCATCAGTGATAATTTCGCCTCGTTTATTCATGGTAATCTTCCCTTTAAACAATTCCGAAATTGGAAGGTATCCTACAAATACAAAACATCCATCTGCTTTTAAATCGTGAGTTTCACCAGTTTTAATATTTTTAAGTACTAATCCCTCCAAGCTTTCTTCGCCCTTAGCCTCCGTAACTACTGTATTCCAAACAAACTTTATTTTTGGATTATTAAAAGCTTTTTCTTGAAGTGACTTAGCAGCTCTGAGCTCTGCTCTTCTATGTATTACCGTAACACTTTTCCCAAATTTAGTTAAGTATATAGCTTCAGATATAGCTGAATCTCCGCCTCCTAGCACTGCAATGTCTAAATCTTCAAAGAAGTCAGCATCACAAGTTGCACAATAAGAAACTCCTTTCCCTCTTAATTCTATTTCATTTTTAAATCCACCAAGTCTTGGGCTCGCTCCTGAGGAAATTATAATTGTTTTAGCCTTGTAAGTTTCTCTCATACATTTGATTACCTTAATGTCGCCTTCGAGCTCAACTTGCATAACCTCTTCTTTAACAAATTGTGTTCCAAATTCCTTCGCTTGCTGTTTCATTCGCTTGCTTAATGATGCTCCTGTACAATCTTCAATAGAGCCTGGGTAATTATCTATTTCATTAGTTGTAGCAACCTGTCCACCAAACTCTCCTCTTTCAATAATTAAAGTGTCCATTTTTGATCTTGATGCATAAATGCCAGCAGATAATCCTGCAGGTCCGCCGCCAATAATTATAGTATCATAAATATGTACCATACGCTTAACCTCCTCACTTTTTATTCACTTAGTAAAAATTTTAATATTCTTCAACGTAAAAAATGCCACAGGCACCTTCACCTGCATGTGTCCCCACAACGCATCCAACCGAGCATTCTATAAAGTCCATTTCACGTTCACTCATATGAGACCTCAAACTCCCTAGAATATCTCGGTCACTAGCTTGCAATAGAATACTTGTCTCTCCACTTCTAGTCCCTGTTTGCTCTAAATTTTTCAAAATAGTTTTTATTGCTTTTTTGCTTCCACGAACTTTATCTATTACGGCCATTTCACCATCTTTTACAGTTAAAATTAATTTTATCCCGAGTAGCCCGCCTATCGCTCCAGCAGTTTTAGACAATCGACCACCTTTAACTAAATTATTTAATGAATCAAAAGCAAGCGCACTTTTCACATGAGGTATTGTTTGTTTAACTTTTTCTTCTATTTCAAATATATTACATCCCTCTTCTTTTAATTTACAGGCTTTTAAAACCAAAATTCCAAGACCTGATGTAACATTATAACTATCAATTGTGATAATATCTTCTGATGATAACATGCTTTTAGCCATACATGAAGATTGATAAGTCCCACTCATTTTTGAAGATAAATGAATAGAAACTATCTTATATCCCTCATCTAAATATTTTTTATAGCATTCATAGAATCTATGTGGGTTTACCTGAGTGGTCACAGGGAACTGCTCAGAATTATTCATTTTATATAAATATTCTTGTAAACTAATATCCTCGCCATCCCTGTAAGTTTTGTTTTCTATGTTCACGAGTAGTGGTAAAACTTCTATATTATACTTATCAATAATGTCTTTATTTAAATCGCACGTACTATCTGTTATGATTTTAATCTTTTCCATTCCTATCTCCTTGTTCGTCTCTTGGGGATATAACAGTTGTTAATTGCTATGCACCTTATTTCATATTCTTAAACCCTATTTGCCTAAGTGCTTCATATGTCACAATAGCTACTGTATTGGAAAGATTAAGGGACCTAGTTGTGCTATTTATCATAGGCACTTTTATACACCTTTCAGGATCGCTACCACGAACATTATCTGGAAGGCCTGATGACTCTCGACCAAAAATTATAAAATCCCCGTCTTTATATTTTACATCTGAATATAATTTTGAAGCTCTTGTTGTAGAATAGTAGAAAGTTGACTCTTTATATTTTTCTCTAAGAGCTTCATATGTATCATGTATCTCTAAACTCAAATAAGGCCAGTAATCGAGTCCCGCTCTTTTAAGTTGCTTCTCCTCTAAACTAAATCCTAAAGGTTTTATAAGATGAAGTTTGCAATCAGTTAGTACGCAAGTTCTTCCTATATTACCAGTGTTTTGTGGAATTTCCGGTTGAAATAAAACTATATTTAAATTCACAATAAATCCTCCTTACCCTTCTTTTTCAGTATAAAACATATAAATATCTAAAACCATATTACCCTAAGTATAGCTAATAGTAAAGATGCAGCTAGTCTACATTCTCTGGGTTATATCATCACCTGTGGTGCTACTATAATAATTTCTCTATGGTCTCAGCTCTTTTAAACGATCTAGATATTATTTTCTTTGGATAACCCATGTACTCTAAAAGTTTTATAGCATTTCTTGTTTGAGAAACTCCTTTTTTTATCTTATAATCAAAACTTAATCCTTTACTCGTATCAACCTTTTCACTAAAATAATAAAACTCATAATTTTCTTTTAGAATGTTCACTAATTCTCTATCATGAGTCGCTACAATAGAAACAGATTTTCCATTGTTTATGTATGTTAGTATTTCCGCCGACATTGAAATTCTCTCTATTGGGTTTGTACCCCTAAATATCTCATCTATTGGGCAAAATACAGCTGCATCCTTTTCTAGCGCTTTGATTATTCTAAGAATTGCTTCCGCCTCTGCCATATAGAAACTTTTTCCCTTTGTTAAATCATCATTAGGGCTAATTGATGTAACTATGTTAAAAAAAGGAGCTTCGTAACTCTTAGCCAAAACAAAATCAAAGCATTGAGCCAAAATTATATTTACCCCTAGCATTCTTAGAAAAGTCGACTTCCCTGCCATATTTGTGCCCGTAAGCACAATACCTCCATTTTCTATGTTAATTGAGTTTGCAACAGCCTTGTCTATAAGAGGATGTATTCCCTCTTTTATAGTTAACTTAACCTGCTTTATAAACTTAGGTTTTACATACTGCTCACCTAAATTATGCTTATAACCCGCGATAGAAATTAAGGCTTCTACTTCACCAACTGCACCGTAAAGGTCCATTAAAACTTCTTTTTCTTCTTTTATCCTATGAGATATAGAATAATAAGCAGTTTCTTCAAGGAGAAATATAACAGATATAAATTCAAACAATCCTTGCCACATATTTATAAATCCTATTAATCTTATGTTTCTATCTATATCCTTTACAGATTTAAGCATTATCGTTATCTTATCTTTATAATAAACAATATCTTTATTATTTATGCTTACAATTTTTTTAGCTGCCTTAATATTTTTTTGCAGATAAAAAATGCCATTAGATTTAATTTGCCTTACTTCCGAAGAGTTTATTAGCATATTAATAGACGCGATTCCAAACAAAACTATCATAAATTTAATATTCACAAATATCGCAAGCAAGATCGCTATTAATGGTAATATCTTTCCAATAAAAGTATAAATATAATATTTAGTTTTATTTATTATAAGGTCAGTTTCAATCATATCTAGAAAACTATTTTTTATATCACTACCTAATTCAAGGAAAATGCACTGAAGGCTTTCTCTTAATCTGTCATTTTCTTTAAATGACTGAATTAGTTTCCCCCTTTTTTTCAATTTTTCTTCCTTCATTAAAGGATTTCTAAGCATTGTGTATAAAGCGGCTTCTCCAGGGCTACTATATGCTCTATCCAATTTTTCGTACACCTTATTCATATCTAAATCGTCCCATGTTTGATTATCTAAGGTATATTCATCTTTTTTATGTATACTAAAAAACTTCTTAATCTTCTTAAAATCTCTTTTCTTATCCATATCTCCCTTATAATCACTTCTTATTGAATGTAAATACCTATTACTCATAGTAAAATACTCCTTTAGTTTTTTTTAAACTATTTCATCTAAACTACATTATAGCAAAATCCGATACATATTTCCAATGTTTATTATAATTAAATAAGTTCTGAACCCTTGATAATCAAGAGTTTCATAACTTTCATATACACTTAATCCTATATATGTAGAAGTCTTAAAATAATTTTGCTATAGCAGCAAATCTTTCAGCCTCTTTATAATTTTTCTCACACTGGTTACACTCCCCTATTAATCCATATATCTTGCCGTTGTATGGATTAATATAAAGTGCAGTTTTTAAACTTCCTAATGCTTGAGTACAATTACCTTTAGCCATTTGATTTTCAGCTTTATTAATATAATAGTTTTCATCCTTAACCCCTTCTATAAGTTCGGGCTTTATTTTAACTAAATCCTTTAGCAGTGAATCTATCCTTTTAACAGAAAAGGGTTTTTGAAGATAAGTTACAGCACCAAGTTTTGTACAATCTATAGCATTTTTCACTGTGGCAAAGGCTGTCATAATAATTACTGGACAAGATATATTCATAGATCGTATTTGTCTTAAAACCTCTGTACCAGTCATTTCTGGCATTCTAATATCTAAAAATATAAGATCTAAATCTTTCTTTTCTTCAATTATTATTTCAAGTGCATTTTTTCCATTACCTGTAGATATAACCTCACATCCTCGTGATTCTAAACATGTTGTTAACAGCACCCTTATATTTTTTGTGTCATCTGCAACTAAAATTTTACTTTTCATAACGCACGCCCCTTTTTATTTCTAGAAATAGGAAGGGTAAATGTAAAGATACTACCCACATCAAGTTCACTTTCACACCATATAGTTCCCTTATGGGCATCCACTATTTCCTTGGCAATAGAAAGTCCAAGACCTACGCTCCCAGACCAATAATCATTACTTTTAATTTGCACGAATTTCTCAAAAACTTTATCTTTATATTCGGTTGGCATTCCTTCACCAGTGTCTTTGACAAATAAATGAACCATATTGTTTTTCAAATAAGAACCTATGGATATCACATCTCCTAAATTAGAATGTTTAAAGGAGTTTGAGACTAGGTTATTTAACAGCCATTCTAATTTTTCCTTGTCACCAAGGACAAGAGGAAGTTTCTTTTGTTCATAGTTCATTTTAATACCCAGAGATTTTGCTTGTGCCTCATAGGATTTACAACAATTTTCTATAATATTTTTAATATTACAAGGTTTAATATTAAAAATAGTTCTATCAGATTGAATACGAGATAACCGAAGAAGATTAGTCACTAAATCTGAAAGTTTTTCACCATCTTCTTTTATGGTGTCTAACACTGTTACTTGTTTTTCATTGAGCTTGCCAATATGTTTATCATGAATAAGTTCAATACCAATCATAATTGAGGTAAGCGGAGTTTTAAATTCATGAGATACAGTATCAATAAAATCTATCTTTATTTTTTCTAATTGTTTTAATTCAGTAACATTTTTCATCAAAATAACTACACCATCTATTCCTAAACTACTATCTTTAATTGGATTTACTGTAGTATTAAAAAAATATGTTTTTCCCTTTGTAGACACTTTTATAGTTTTCTCTTCATTTTGCAAGTTATTAATTACTGAAAAAACATGATCATAAAGATCAAAATTTCGAATACTATCTAAAAAATGTGTGTTAACCACTTCATTTTCTTTAATATTAAAAAAATTTTCACAGGACTTATTAAGAAGCATGATTCTAAAATTCACATCCAGCACTATTATTGGATCAGGAATACTTTTAACTATAGTAAGAGACCTATTTTTCTCTGCCATTAAAGAACCTTTACTACTTTTTTCATATTCAAAAAGCTTTCTAGTCATTTCATTAAATTCAGTAGCAAGCGTTCCTATTTCATCGTTATAAAATACGGGAGCTTGAGTGCTTAAATCCCCATTTTTAACGGATTGAATAGTACGGATAAGAGCTCTTATAGGCTTCAGTGCCCGATTTATATAAAAAATAGATATAATAAAGCCTATTATTATTATGGGAATAGATAATAGATTAAAGCAAATACAAAAAAAGCTAACCTGCTTAACTTTAATTTTATCTTTAATTATAGTTTTTTTTCTAATTTCAACAATATCTCTTAGGTCTTTTTTCACATCATTAGCAGATAAAATTATTGATGAATTATAAGTTTTAATAGAATCAATGGTATTGGTTTTTGTATCAATTTGAGAATAGAGTTTTACAAATTTAAGATAGTTTGTATTGATTTTATTCATTAATATCTTCTCATTTAGATTTGTAACTCGGGCACTTTCCGTATTAAAATACATATAAAATTTTTGATTGTTGTCATAAAATAAATTAACGCTATTTTGGTAATCATTTTGAAATATTGCTTTAAGTTGATTATCAATGCATTCATCCATATTATTTGATGAATCTACAATTTTGTAACTATCCAGTTCAACATTATCTATGGATCTTCTTACTTCAAATATATTATAAATTGATACAGCACTAACTAAAGTAATAATTATAGTTAGAACTATGTAAAACACTGCAATTTTCCCTCTCAAAGTCTTAATAGAAAACCCCTCCCAATCAAGTAACTTTTTAGTGATTCAATGTATTTTATGGTTATATTTGTGAATTAGTCAACTAACACTCTACACATTAAATTGGATTAATTCTATGTAAAAGTAAGCATACCCTCTGTGAAGTTCCTATTTTGAACTATAGTAAGATAAATATTCTTAAAATATAAATTTAACAAACAACTAATTTTCAACTATACTTCAATGCATACGGAATAAATATCCATTAGTTTATGATTTTCAATAGTAAAATAGGAGGGTACTTAATGAGTAAATATAATTATTTTAAAGATTTTAGAAGTAATGTTATAAATCAATATGAGCAATGCAGTGCATATAAGTTGCTTTGTGACAATGAATCATACAATCCAAGCAGAGATCTAAATACAAAAGAGGATATTAATCATGTTCCTTTTATTGCGACCACCCTTTTTAAAAAGTCATCAGGGCTATATTCAAATCTTCTTAGAATAAATACAAAGAATCTTGAAAAGTGGACAGTTTCTAGTAGTACAAGCGGAGATCCTAGTGTAGTTGGAAGAAATCTTCCAGATCTTTTAAAAATCCAGGAATTGATGCGTTGCGATAAAAAGACACTTCGACCTCGATTTGATTATGAATGTGTTTTTTATCCAGAACCAGAAGTAATGAGAATGCATAATAGTGAGAATTTGTGTGATAAACCAACAGAGTCCTATATTGGAAACCTCCTTGATTTATTTGATTTTGGTAAAAGTACACTTTTCTTATTAAAGCCTTTTGAAGGTAATTTCCAAGTAGATATAGATGAATTTGAGAAGTTTATTACTAATCATAATAATAAAGAAGATTATCTTTTAGTTGGAGGGTCCACCCTAATATTTTATAATACTATTCAATATTTAATTGATAAAATGGAGCCTGTTAACCTTGGAAAGAATGTTTTAATTCATACTGGAGGAGGTGGTTGGGATGGTAGAAAGGGATCTGTAAATATTGGGAATAAAATTGAGAGATGGAGATTTGTAGAAACTGTATCACGTTTTCTCGGAGTACCAGAAGAAAATTTTATTGATTCATATTCTTTTACAGAAAATAGTTTCGTTATAACAGGTCATTATTCAAAGAAGCATAAGGATTACCTCTTCCATGTACCTAGCTGGGGAAGAGTAATCATAAGAGATGTAAAGACTCTTAATCCATTAAATAAAGTTGGAAACAAAGGATTTATTCAAGTATTAAATGCATATGGTACTGATACTTTTGCAGGTGCATCCGTGCTTGTAGATGATATTGGAGAAATAGTTTCTACAAATAGATGCCCAGATTGTGGCAAAGATGAAATGACCATAAAAATTCTTGGAAGAGTTAAAGGAGCAGAGGCTAAAGGCTGTGGTGCAACACTTAATGTATCAGGGGGTAAAAAATGAGAATTGAATATACAGTAGGAAAGACAATTTTAGAAAAAGATATAAATGGGTTAAAGCTAGAATTAAATTGTACAGATGAAGAACAGATAATTAGCGAGATAAAAAGACTTAATTCAAATAAGAAAGCCGCTCATGATATATCTACAGAAAGAACTATAGAAACTTTAGATAAATGTGCTAAACTATGGCTAAATAGAGAATATTCTCAGAAACATATTGATGCTTTGGCTACAATAACCAATCAAAGTCCTCAACTTGTAGCCTATGAACTTGAAGGAAGTATGTCAATGCTTTTAAGAGAGAACATTGAAAAAGAAATTTTAGAAGAACTAGGTGATAGTGATGTACTTGATAATTGGGCAGAAACAAGCTATGGGTATTGCCATAGACAACCTAGAGGATTAATTTTCCATAACGTATCTGGCAATGCATTCATCGTAATACCTGTAAGTATTTCTATGGGCTTATTATCAAAGAATTGTAATATAGTTAAAGTATCAGGAGATGAACCATATTTTGCATATGCTTTTTATCAAAGTCTATGCGAAATTGATAGCAGTATAAAGGATAGACTTTCAGTAACTTATTTTGATAGTTCCTCCTCAAATATATATGAAACTTTAGTAAAAGAAAGTGATTGTGTAGTACATTGGGGCGGAGCATATTCTGGCGGAATAATGGCTGGATTATGTGCTAAACATCAAACACATCTTATTATGCATGGTCCTAAAATTAGTTTCGAGGTAATAGATGAAGAAAAAGACTTGGAAGTTGTTGCCCAAAATATAGGAAGCGATATTGTATTTTGGGAACAAAAGGCTTGTTTATCTCCAAGAATTATTTTTATAAATAAAGATATAGACAGGATTTTTTTTGCTTCTGAGCTTGCTAAGTCCCTAGAGAATTTATCAAGTGTTTTACCTAAAGCATACTTGAATCCATGGAACTCAGTAAAAACAATACAAGATAGGCAATATTGCTTATTGAAATATGGCCTAAAAAATGAAACAAAAGTATATTCTTCAAAGAATGCTGACTATACAGTAGTTTTAAATGAAACATTACCAGATAAAGAAGATATAGATAGATGCTTTAATAGATTTATTTTTGTTAGCCCTTATGAAAGTAAGGAAGAACTTTATAATTATGTAGAAAAAAACATTAAAGATTACCTTCAAACTATGGGTTATAATGGATCTGATATTGAAATTATTGAAAACATGACTCAACTTGGAGTAAGCATTGTAACTAAGCCGGGGTTTATGTCTAGGCACTATCCAGGCACATCTCATGATGGAATGTTTAATTTACAAGAAATGACTTATGTAGTAAGCAGGCAGCTGTAATGACAATTCTCTATATGGAGGTAAACTAAATGAATTTTAAAGATAAGAATATTATACTCACAGGTGCCTCTTCGGGTATAGGCAATGAGGTATTAAAAAGGTTAGGTGTGTATAATGCAAATGTAATAGCAGTTGGTAGAAATGTAGAAAAAATAAATAACTTCGGATCCTATGTAATACCATATTCCTGTGATGTATCTAATAAGGAAGAGATGGATAAGCTGTTTGAATATGCAATAGCTACTTTAGGTCATGTGGATATATTTATAGCTAATGCAGGTTTTGCCTATTGTGAAGAAATACTTGAGCCAGATTGGGGTCACATTGAAGATATATTTAAAACTAATGTAATTTCCCCTATTTATGCTTTTGAAAAAATGAAAAAACTCAATAAAGGAAAAGAATATCATGTAGCCATTACCTGTTCGGCTGTTAGTAAAGTCCCTTTACCAGGATATTCCTTATACTGTTCTACCAAAAGTGCAATAGATGGCTTTGGACGCGTCCATAATTATGAAATTAGAGATAAAGGCAGACTTTCACTAATTTATCCTATTGCTACAAGTACTAACTTTTTTAAAAGAGCTGGAGATAAAGCACCAGTACCTTGGCCAGTTCAGACAGCAGTTAAAGTTGCTGAAAGCATAATAAAAGGTATTGAAAAAAACAAAAAATCTATATATCCATCAAAGGCATATGCAGTCACCCTTGGCCTTAATAGAATATTACCCTTTTTATATCCCATTTATGCTAGAATTCAAGCAAAAAAATTTATTAAATGGATAGAAAATAAAGCCTAATCATTGAAGTTGACTGGAATAACTTCCTACAACTCAAAATTAGCCTTTCATTCCACTCTTTCAAGGATGGAATGAAAGGCTTACCATTACACTTCTAGCACAAATTTCTCAATAACCTTCGCTACTCCATCGTTATTATTAGTATCAGTAATATATTTTGCAGCTTCTTTCACGAACCCATCTCCATTTCCCATAGCAACTCCAAGTCCTGCAATTTTAATCATAGATAAGTCATTTTCACTATCTCCTATACAAATAACCTGTTCACGATTTATTCCATAATAATCAGCTAAAATCTTAACCGCATTTCCCTTTGATACTCCCTTATTTGTTACTTCAAAATTATCGAAATGAGAGCTTACCACTTCAAAATTATCCATATCTCTTAATGATATTTTTGCTTTTCGGATTTTTTCTGTATCCTCATCTACCCCTATACCTTTAAAAATTTCAGTTTCATATTTCTTAAATATCTCATTCCACTCCTTCACGAGCACTACTTTGATCTGCTTATCCTTTGGTAGTGTTTTATTAACTCCCGCATAAAAAGATGTA
This sequence comes from Clostridium sp. CM027, assembly GCF_024730565.1. Lineage (NCBI taxonomy): Bacteria > Bacillati > Bacillota > Clostridia > Eubacteriales > Clostridiaceae > Clostridium > Clostridium sp. CM027. The sequence goes on along the minus strand of NZ_CP077725.1, from coordinate 3,416,616 downwards.
GAATATGTTAAATTTTCCGTAAAAATCATGTCTTTCGTATAAAAATGCGGATAAATCTCATACTTTTTAAACACAGATAGCAGTTTTTCGCATTTTTCCACACCTAACGCTTCATTGTAAACTACTTCATCTCTATCTTTTTCCCTAATATAAGCACCATTCGCAGCTATTACCGGTGATTTAACTCCCAAGAGATCCGAGAAAAAATCAGCAGAGGCAAAAATTCTTCCCGTACATACCGCAATCTTTACGCCCTTTTTATTAGCTAGCCTTATAGCGCTAAGATTCCTTTCACTAATAGTTTTTTTATCATTTAGAAGTGTACCATCCATATCTATACATATCAATTTGTAATCCATATTTTTCATTCTCCTTCTTAAGTTTTTTTATTAAATCATCTTCTGAAATGTCATTAAGAAGAGAACATAACGTTAATTAAACGTTATGCTCTCTTCTTAGTACCAACTTTTATAGTTCCATTAATAACGTTGAATGTATCATTATTTATAACCTGTGTACCAATTAGCTTACCATTTTCGTAAGTTTTTCTATACACTTTGACTTTAAATCCTGCATAACCCGTCTTAACAATTTCTTTTTCATCCTCGTACTTAGTTGGATCTTGTATTGTTTCGGTCTTTGGCTGAGTAACTTCCAATACTTCACTTACAATTTCATAAGTTCTTTTAGTTAATGTGGAATTAGAATAAATGTTAAATGAGAGATTTCTGTTTGATATAACACCTTCAATGTATATTGGATACTCAAATGTGTTTTTAAACTTATAATCTAGATTGCCATAATCAACTGTAGCATCTTGTCCTTTTGGGATATAACCCGAAGAAATTGTATGATGAATTCTTTCTACAGAAAGAATTTCAGTTGTAAGCATTGCATTATACAGAGTAGATGAAACCTGGCATATTCCCCCACCTAACCCTTGCTCTAATTTATCTCCAACAATTACGCCAGCGGTTTTATATCCTCTTGCTGCAGTTCTCTCTCCTACAATTCCATTAAAGCTAAAGACATCTCCTGGCATAAGTAGTGTCCCATTTATACTTTTAGTAGACAACTCTATATTTGTAGCTCTGCCTTCTTGTGAACTTGCAAAGTTCGTACTATAGCTTGAAATTTTTGTATTTATCGCATTTAAGGAAGCTTCCGTAACTTTAGGACTTAATTTCTTTACTGGAGCCGTGATACTTATATCATCTCCCGAGAGAAGACCATTTATTTTACTTTTAATTTCTTTTTTCAATTTTACTGATTCTAACTGCTTTCCATAAGCGTCACTTGTAACACTAAAGTTTCCACTGCTAACCATAGTTATAGTTGCATTTACTGGATCTTTATTTATATCTTTTGTCATTTCCTCTAATATTTTATCAACAGCCTTATCATTATATTCAAAGGTCAGCTTTATTTGCTTATCATCAGGATTTTTAATAGCTTTATATCTTTGTAACATATTCATGTCACTTCCATAGCTCATTGCCTGCTTTATAGCTTCATCAATATTATATTTTGCGTCTAGCATTGAATAGTCCAAGGTATATTTTTTATCTTCATTTACTATTGTAATTTTTTTCTTAATCACCTTACTTGAGTACTTTTCCTTCATTATTATTTGGGCTTGCTCCTTAGTTTTACCTGTTAAGTCTTCATTTTCTATTTTGATTTTAGGTAAAATCAAAGAATCCCATTGTTTTACTTTAAAATAAGAGTAGCTAGTAAATATAATTGCACCTAACAACACTAAAATTCCTAATACTATAATTGCTTTTTTCTTCATATGTAATCTCCTTTTCTACTCAAGCATATTATACTACAAAGAATCTAATATTCCTATACTTTCCCCCTATTCACTCTTGCTTATTTGTTAACTTAGCTTAATATTTGAGTTCCAATTAAGTGCCTTTTATGGTAAAATTAAACTTATACTGATTCCATTTTAAGGAGTGATAATATGAACTATAATGAAGATAAAATTAAATACTATTTAAAGAACATTTTATCAATATCTAGTCCTTCAGGTTATACACAAAAAATTATGGACTATATAAATGATGAGCTTAATATTCTAAACGCAGCACATTTCATTACTAATAAAGGTGCAATTGTAATCACCTTAAAAGGCAAAAATAACGATTACCAAAGAACACTTTCTGCTCATGTGGATACACTTGGTGCAATGGTTAAAAATATTAATTCCAGTGGTTCTTTAGCAATAGATCCTATAGGTGGATACATGATGAATTCAATAGAAGGTGAAAATTGCGCCATAGAAACTATTGATGGTAAAACCTTCACCGGAACTATCCATTGCACAAAACCTTCAGTGCATATTAGTGGTAATGATGCTCGTGAACTTAAAAGAACCCCTGAAAACATGGAAGTAATTCTTGATGAAAAAATTTCTTCAAAAAAAGAAGTGGAGGAATTAGGCTTAAGCGTCGGTGATTTCATTTGCTTTGATACGAGAACACTCTTTACCGAAAAAGGTTTTATAAAATCTAGGCACCTAGATGATAAGGCTTCAGTTGCAATTCTCCTTTATGCTATAAAACACATAGTGGAAAATAACATTGAACTTCCATATACAACTAATATATTTATTAGTAATTATGAAGAAGTTGGACATGGAGCTTCTGCATCAATTCCAGAAAATACTAAAGAGTTTGTATCAGTAGATATGGGTTGCCCTGGTCTTGATCAAAATTCATCTGAGTATAGTGTTTGTATTTGCGCTAAAGACTCAACAGGCCCTTATGATTTAGATCTAAGGAAAAAATTAACAAATATATGCAAAAAAGAAAACATAGATTATAAAATAGATATTTATCCACACTATGGTTCTGATGCTTCTGCTGCTCTAATAGCTGGATGGGATATTAAGACAGCTTTAATTGGTGCCGGAATTTTCGCTTCACATGGATATGAAAGGACTCATATGGATTCCATATTATGTACTCTAGATCTAATAATTAAATATTGCACGCAAGAATAATGCATATAAAATAGTAGTAGAAATTTTCTACTACTATTTTATGATTATTCTAGCTACAAAATCTATGTTTACCAATTACTTTTATAAGTGTGCGTGACCATATCCACTTATTAGTAGCCGTTGCAGGATTAAAATAGAATACTGCTCCATCTGAGGGGTCCCATCCATTTATTGCATCCCTTGCAGCCCTTACGGAACTTTCTTCAAGTTTTGCATTTATTTGTCCATCGACTATAGCTGTGAATGCCCCTGGTTGATAAATTACTCCCGCTATTGTAGCCGGGAATCTTGCATCTCTTGTTCTGTTTAAAATTGTTGCTCCAACAGCCACCTGACCTTCATAAGGTTCTCCTCTAGCCTCCCCATTTATGAGCATTGCTATTAAATCCACATCCTTATTATTTGTTACGTTTTGGCCGGAAGCTGATCCGCCAGGAGTTGATGTACTAACCGAAATACCCATGGCCGCAAGTGTTTGTTTTCCTGCAATTCCATCTGCATCTAATCCATTACTACCTTGAAATGCCTTAACAGAAAGATATGTATTGTAACCATATATTCCATCAACACTATCCTTATGGTATCCCCATTGTTTTAGTTTAGTTTGAATTTGTTTAACTTGTTCACCGCGCGCGCCATATTTGTAAACCTGTGCCATAACTTTCATACTAGAAATATTAAGGTAAATTTCATTTGCAAAATATGTAATTAAAACTATCATAATCACAGCACTACATCTTTTAAATAATTGCTTTTTACTCTTCAAATTAATTCCTCCTTAGAAAACAATCTATAAATTTCATTAACATTAATAGTTTGTTCTAAATTCCAAAAAAAATACACTATGCTACTATAATCTAATTAAGTAACACAGTATATTTTTAGAATTAAATTTCTGCATTATAATATTTAAAATACTCTAGTGAGTTATCTTTTATTATTACCTTAAAATGCTTATTTTCTCTTAAAATTCGACATTTTATAATCACAATCTAACATTTATAAACTTTTACAGTTCATATTTTTCAATAGTTATGTTAATATTATTAAATACAGTTAATACAAGACAACTAGCTTTAATTTGAGAGTTGAAAATTGAGGGTTATGGTTGGTTTTTATGAAAACCTGAAAAATATTAAACTATATTTTAAACTCGCAACTTTCCACTATCAATTCTCAACTAGTCTATTAGGAGGATTAAATGATATCAAATAAACAATTTTTACCTATTAGCATGAATGATTTGAAAGAAAGAAATATATCTCAATTAGATTTTATAATAATTACAGGGGATGCATATATTGATCATCCCTCCTTTGGAACTGCTATAATCGGAAGAACCTTAGAAAGAGAAGGCTTTACCGTAGGTATTATCGCGCAGCCTAATTGGGAAAGCGTTAATGATTTTAGAAAACTTGGAAAACCTAAATATGCATTTATTATAAATTCAGGTAATATAGATTCTATGGTTAATCACTATACTGCAGCAAAGAAAAAAAGACACACTGATCTTTATTCACCAGGTGGCAAGTCAGGTCATAGACCAGATAGAGCCGTAATTGTGTATTGTAATCGCGCTCGCGAAGCTTTTAAAAATGTTCCAATTATAATTGGTGGAATAGAGGCCAGCCTTAGGCGGTTTGCCCATTACGATTATTGGGCTAATAAAGTAAGACGGAGCTTATTAATTGATGCTAAAGCAGATTTACTAATCTATGGTATGGGTGAAAAAACCATAGTTGAAATGGCTAATCTTTTCAAGTATGGCATGAGTATTGATAAAATGACTACCCTTCGTGGAACTGTCTACGCTTCAAAAGATATTAGTGAACTTAAAGACTTTATAGAGGTACCTTCTTTCGAAGCTGTTTCCACTGATAAAAATGCTTATGCAGAAAGCTATAAATTACAGTCTTTGGAACAAGATGACATAAGAGGAAAAGTAGTAATACAAAAACATAATGATCGATATGTAGTACAAAATGCTCCTCAAATTTCTTTAACGCAAAATGAAATGGATATAACTTATGGTTTGCCGTACACTAGAACATATCATCCTATATATGAAGATAAGGGCGGTATTCCTGCAATAATTGAAGTTGAATTTTCTATAACCAGCCATAGAGGTTGTTTTGGTAGCTGCTCATTTTGTGCTTTAACCTTTCATCAAGGTAGAGTTATTCAAAATAGAAGCCAACACTCTATTATAGATGAAGCAAAGCTTTTAACTACCTTAAAAAATTTCAAAGGATACATTCACGATATTGGTGGACCTACTGCAAATTTTAGACATAGAGCTTGCAAAATCCAAGAAAAAGTAGGTGTATGCCGAGATAAACAATGTATGTTCCCAACTCCATGTAAAAATCTTATTGTCGACCACACTGAATATTTGGATTTATTAAGAAAAGTTAGAGTAATTCCAAACATTAAAAAAGTTTTTATTCGTTCTGGAATAAGATATGACTATTTAATTTTTGATAAAAACCCTAAGTTTTTTGAAGAATTGTGTGAACATCATATTAGCGGACAATTAAAAGTAGCACCTGAACACATAAGCGACAAGGTACTAGACCAAATGGGAAAATCAAAGCAAGAAGTATTTGACCGTTTTGTTAAAAAATATTCGCAGACAAATAAACAATTGGATAAAAATCAATTTTTAGTTCCATACTTTATGTCAAGCCACCCTGGTTGTGACTTAAATGAATCAATTAAATTATCAGAATATATAAAAGAAATGGGATATACTCCCGAACAGGTCCAAGACTTTTACCCAACACCCGGGAGTTTATCTACCACAATATTTTACACCGGAATTAATCCTTTCACGAATGAGGTGGTTTATGTTCCAACTGAGCAAAAAGAAAAAAATATGCAAAGGGCTCTGATGCAATTTAAAAATCCAGATAACTATAATATTGTAAAAGAAGCACTAATAAAAGCTCATAGGGAAGATTTAATTGGTTTTGATAAAAAATCATTAATACCGCCAAGACCTATGAAGGCAAATACTAATGCCAAATTTAAAGGGAATAAAAATTCTAAAGTAAATCCTTTAAAGACCGGGTCAAAACCCGTTTCAAATACTATTTCAACAACCGTTTCAAAAACTGACTCAAAAATTAGTCCTAGCAAAAAAAGAACTAGAAAATAAAAAAGCATATATGGCTACATTTTTTTGTAGTCATATATGCTTTTAAAATTTTCACCTGTGGTGCTATAACATTAACGATTTTGCCTTTACTTTTTAAACTTTATTAAACCATAATCTATGGTTATAATCCAAGAAATATCGCCTAGCAATAACCATGGGAGATTTCCATTTATTGAAGTTAGAATTACTGAAATAATTGTAACAATAGAAGATATTATTATTATTGCTGATCCTAGTTTATTAGAATATGTTTTGTTAAAAAGTTCTATACCTTTAATAATAAAAACTGAATTTATTATAAGTAGTCCAATATAACAATAACCTTCTAGTTGTAATTCTATAATGTATCCACAAAGGATTGATACATTAATATCTGAAGCAGATTTATATATCATAATGCAGTATACTACAGACAACATTAAGCAGATAAATAAAATCTTTTTAAGTTTAATTTTATTGTTTCTTGCAAATATAAACACTGAAATAACGCCACATATTGGTATGCTAAGTAAATTTGTGAATACCAAAGGTTTTAATAAATATAAATAATTTTGATTTTTTATAACGGAAAGGATTATTAAAGCTATGTATCTAAACGTCATTAAAATTAAAGCAATAAGACTAATTATTTTAATTTTTTTAGGTGCATAAATCAAACTAGAAATTATACCTTCATACAATAAAAAAAACACTATCAACAGCAGTAAAAAATATATACTCATTCATATACTCTCCTAAAATTGCTACTATTAATATTTATTAATTTATGTTTGATATTATGCTTAATTTACTTTATTTTAGTACCTAATATAGATATTCCACCTTTTTCACATTCTATAAGGAGTGGGAAATCGGGTCCTCTTTCTCCATCTATATCTGTACCAATACCTTCAAAGCATTCTATTTCTAATCTATTAGTCTTAAAATAAACAATTCCTTCTATATTTTCTAAGTGCTCATTTCGAATCATTTTAATAAAAATATTTAAGATATTCTTCATGTTTCCAGCCTTTATAATAATTACATCTAAAAGTCCATCGTCCACCTTAGCTTTATATGCAAATTTTAAATTTCCTGCAGTTTGTCCATTGAACACTAACATTAAATACATATTTCCATCAAAAGAAACTTCATCTGAACTAACTTTTATTTTTAGTTTTCTAAAATTAGGTAACTGTTCAATTCCTTTTATATAATATGCAAGTTTTCCTATAGTGTTTTTTAGATCCATATCCATTTTTTGTGATATATCTGTAAATAAACCTGCACTCGCTACATTCAGAAAATATTTATCATTTATTTTCCCTATATCTATTTTTTTTGCATCGCTTGTTAATATTTGATTGCATGCCTTTTCAACATCTTGAGGCATTCCTATATAATTTGCAAAATCATTTGCAGTACCTGCGGGAAGAATTGCTATAGGTAAATCAATATTCTTTTTTTTCATCTCATTTACTACAGTATCTAAAGTTCCATCTCCACCTGCTATTAAAATGTATTTGTAATTTTTGTCTATATCAAAAAAAGCATCTGATATAGGATTTTCATTGCATATTCTATATGGCACTATCGTGTGCTTATATTTTTGATGAATCATTATTATCTTATCTAAATCTGATGCTATAGTATTTTCTCCAGAATATGGATTATAAATAAATTTTACCTTGTTCATTACATTCTCCCCTATTTCCGTTTAAATTTAATATGTTATTTATAAACATTATACCTCTTTAAAAATGAATCCACAAGATTTACCTTTCCTGTGGATTTTTAGTTAATAAAATAAAAGTCAATAGTAATTTAACATATAATTGCGCTAATAAATTACATTTTTTATTTATTTTTTAACATTCTCATTAAATATTCTGTGTGCATGGGATAGAAATATCACTGAGTACGTCCCTAGCCTCTTCATGAAGCTTTGGTTCTAATGCCACATCCCCTAGCGAAACCATCCCAACTAATTGATCCTTTGCCGTTATTGGTAGCCTTCTTATTTGCCTTTCACTCATAATCCTAATAGCATCATCCACATTCATATTTTGATCTCCTACTACTGGGTTAGAAGTCATAATATCTCGAACTTTTTGCGTTTTTACATCCTTGCCTTCTGCCACGCATCTAAGTATTATATCCCTATCCGTTACAATACCAATCACTTTCTCCTTTGTTTTTACAGGAATTGATCCTATATTATGTTCTTTCATAAGCTCGGCTGCATGCTTTGCAGTATCATCTACAGCTAAACTTAAAACGTCTTTAGTCATTATTTCAGAAACTTTCATTTTATATTCCTCCTTCTTAATTTTTTATGTTAGATAAAAATTACTAATATTTTTATTTTAACCATAAATAAATGTTAATATTAATATTTTTTTATTATATTTTTCCTTGACCACCCAATAATAAAATTTATGATTTCATACTTAAATGTTTCTATAATATGATGTATAATTTAAAGTATGATTTTATATTAATATATTAGTGAAATTTTATTATTTTAGGAGTGATATTTAGTGAAGAAATCCTCTATACCCAATATTCTTACTTTTGGAAATTTAATTTTTGGTTTATTATCCTTGCTAATGACTTTTCAAGCTAATTACAAATTATCTGTAATTTTTATATTATTAGCTGGTTTTATGGATAGATATGATGGCCAAGTAGCACGCTTTTTACAAGTATCTAGCGCTTTAGGAAAAGAATTGGATTCATTAGCTGATCTAGTATCTTTTGGCGTTGCACCTTCTTTGCTTATATATAATTTATATAATTTCATTTCCTTAGGCTATTTGGGTTATATTTGTTTTTTAGTTTTCCCTGTAGCTGGTGCATATAGACTAGCACGATATAATAACTCTAAATTTAATAATGTTTATACTGGTATCCCTATTACTATTTCTGGAATGCTTTTAGCACTCTATGCTTTCGTGACTTTAAATTCTCCACACAATTTCCCTCTTACTATTATTATAATATTTATACTCTCTTATCTTATGGTAAGTAAATTTCAAATAAAAAAAGTGTAAGAAATATAATATTTCTCACACTTTTTTAACGACATCTCATCTCAGAAGGAAAGTCCACAATTTTATAACAGGAGATGCTTAATAGCTCCGCAGGAGATGCTTAATAGCTCCGCAGGAGATAATTAATCTTTTAACCTTAGCTCCTCGTCAATCTCTGTTTCTATATACTCTGTTTGAATCTTGCAGTTCATAACCTCGGTCTTAATTTTGCAATAAGACATATAACTATAACCCGCATCGTCTAGCACCTTTATTGTTTCGTCTATAATATCCCCCAAATTATCAGCTCTTTTTAATGCATCCTTAACCTCACTTTTTTTAGATAGTGCAATTTTATTTAATTCATCTGCTCCACCTATTAATAGCCTATAAGAACTAACTAGTTTAGTTAAAATATCTGCTAAATTATTTACATCATCGTAATAATTCTGAATTACTCTTCTATGTGCCAAATAATCACCTTTTAGTTTAATTATATTATTATATATATCTATTTATGCTTAGGTGCATTAAAATAAATAACAAGTCAAAGCTGCAACTTGTTATTTATCTGAATTTACCTAGACAATATAATAATATGCTAAAGTAATTATGATATAGGTAGTAATTAAAATGCTTCCTTCTAGCCAATAGGTTTTTCCATCTTGAAAGACTAAAAAAGACATACCTACAGCTATACTACACATTATTATGTGAAAGGTTGGAAATAGAAGTGTCATATTTAAACCCATAAAGCAAGAAAATATTACAAGCACAGGGGTAACAAAAAGTGAAATTTGGATGCTTGATCCTATAGCTGTTTCTAAGCTCATATCTACCTTATTTTGCATTGCACACATTATTGTAGAAACATTTTCTCCTATATTGCCCAAAAGTGGAATTAAAATTATACCTATGAACTCTTGGGATATATTATAGTTTTTAGTAAACTCTCTAATATTATAAATTAGCTTATCACTTATAAAATAAAGTAATACAGATATACAAATTAAAATCATTACACTTTCAATAACTTTTTTATTCACGACAACTTTTTTTTCTTCTTTATCCACGCTTACAACAAACAAATTGTTATGAGTATACAATGAGAATATTAGTCCTAAGATATAAATACCTATCAGTAAAAAAGCAACTTTCACACTTATGGATATAAGTACCGAGTCCTTAACTACAGAGTATCTATTTAATGTTGCTATAACTACCATGGAGGACAAGGCCAATAGTAACATATTGAAATTTGTTCGTGCTATTATCCTATTGAAATTCTGCTGCCTGAACTTAAATCCTCCAAACACTACCGCAATTCCAAGACCCAAAAGCATATTGTTTACAATTGACCCAATTAAAGAAGCTTGAACCATAGGTATCATTCCATACTTTATTGACCATATTCCCATCATCAGCTCTGGAACATTGCCTACTGTAGCAGCTAAAAGCCCCCCTTTTTTTTGCCCTATATAATCTGAAATGCTAGTGGTTTGATCTCCTAGTAGAATAGCTAACGGAACTATAGCTATAGAATATATTATTGTATTTATTAAACTTGAAGAAGTGCTTATAAACATTAATGCAATTACACCGATTATAAAAATATAGGTTTTTTTCATTCACAACACCAAACTATCATTATTTTGTACTTTCATTTACGTATTCTTCATCAATCCCATCAAAAATATCTTCATTAATATTTCTGTATGTGTTATACACTTCATTTTCTTCTGTGCACCGCTGCATTTCTATCCCTCCCTTTAATTAGTTATCTCCTTTATTATTCTATTCATTATGATTTTAAAGGTTACTTTACTAAGTGATGTGATATACAAAAATAGGGACATCCCGTTTAGGATATCCCTCTCTTAACTTCCAACAATATATTTATTTAAGCGAACCTTGTTTTAATAATATTTTTTTTGCAAGTTCAAGTCCTGTAGGAGTAGTTGCAAGCCCGCCCATAGCTGTTTCTCTTAATTCACAAGGTAATTGTTTTCCCACCTTATACATGGCAATTACTGTATCATCAAAAGGTATTCGACTTGTAACCCCACTCATAGCCAAATCTGCAGTAGTCAAAGCACTTACTGCACCAGCTATATTTCGTTTAGCACACGGCACCTCAACCAACCCTGCGACAGGGTCGCATACTAGTCCTAATATGTTTTTTATAACAATAGCAGCTGCATTTAGTGCCATAGCGGGAGTACCACCCATCATTTCCACTACAGCTGCTGCGCCCATGGCAGCGGCAGAACCACATTCAGCCTGACATCCACCTTCAGCTCCTGACATTGTAGCATTTTTAGCTATTATAATTCCTACTCCAGAAGCTGTGAATAACGCATTAATTAGCTCATCTTCAGTTTTATTTAACTTCTCTCCTGCTGTAATAATTACTGCAGGAAGTATTCCACAAGACCCCGCTGTCGGCGCAGCGACTATTTTTCCCATGGCTGCATTCACTTCTGAGCAAGAAAGAGCTCTCGCCATTGCTTTTATCATAAATTCACCTGTCAGTGTATTTCCCCCCTGCGCATACCTATTCAGTCTAATTGCATCCCCACCTATTAATCCACTAATAGATCTAGTTTCATTTGTAAGCCCATATTCCGCAGCTTCTCTCATTATATTTAGATTTTTCCTCATCTTTTCAACAATTTCACTACGCGTAAATCCACTTTCTTCTTGTTCACACCTTATTGTATATTCCGAAATCGGTATATTTTTCTCTTCACATACACTTAAAAGTTCTATCCCTTTGTTTACAAACATATTATTTCCTCCTCGCTGTATTACGACCGTTGCACTGGTGATATTTCTCTTATACTGTAAATATCCTCCATAGACTTAATCTTACTTAATACGTTTTCAGTTACTATGGTATCTGTCTCAAACACCATGGCTGCTTTTAGCCCTCTACTATTTCTATACACATTCATAAATGCTATGTTAACATTTCCATCATATAACAAGGTACTTACTTTTGAAATCATCCCTGGAATATCTTTATGGCTAATTATAATTGTTGGATAGTTACCTGTAAATTTAACTGGTTGGCCATCAACTTCAAATATCGAAATATTTCCTCCTCCAACAGACGACCCAACAACTTCAACTATTTTCTCATTTTTTTTTGTTATAATAAACTTTACTGTATTAGGATGAACATCTCCCAAATCGTCCTCAGCAAACTCTATTTGGAGCCCTTGATTTTTAGCTATAGCTAATGAGTCTTTAAGTCTATCATCCCAAGGATCCATCCCTAAAATCCCTGCTACTAATGCTCTATCCGTTCCGTGGCCTTTATACGTTTTAGCAAAAGAACCATGTAAAACAAATTTTACTGATATTATATTTTTCCCTGAAATTATAGCGGCAATTTTACCAAGCCTTGCAGCCCCTGCTGTATGTGAACTTGATGGCCCTACCATAATTGGACCCAATATGTCAAAAACACTATAGTTTTTCATTTGTTTCCCTCCTTGTAAGCATCTGCACAGTATAACGTAATTATTTTATTTCCAGGTGCTTTAGTATTTATAAAAGCAACTTCCGCCAGTAAATTCTCTTATTATTGAATTATCTGGTACTAAATCTTTATCTACATCTTTAAAAAAATTAAGAAAGCTTCTTAATCTACTTGCCTCATAATATACTGGACTTTCTTCCCCAACTTTATTAAGCTCGGCTAATGCAAATTTCTTAAGCACACAAAGCTCATATACTACGCTAGAATTAAACATTGCATCTGCCTGCTCTTGAAATACAAAAATATTTTTTTCCTCTCCACGTTTTATAGAAGGCCACATTTTCAGTGTATCTTCAACGCCGTATCCTCTTGATAAATAATCTCTAACTATTCTCCTTGTCATTCTTACGTCTGTTGTAGAAATCCTGTTGTGATCATCTAAATTAAGCTGTGTTAAAGGACTTATATATATTTTAAATTTACTATCCTTAGATATAGATGAAGTTAAAATCTCATTTAATCCATGTATTCCTTCTACAATCATAACTCCATTTTCGGGCATTTTAATCTTATTACCATGCCATTCCCTTTTCCCTGTTTTAAAATTAAAACTTGGTACTTCAGTCTCTTTGCCTTCCAGTAATAATTTTAAATCCTTATTTATAAGCTCTAAATCTAAAGCATATATAGATTCAAAATCATATTCTCCACTTTCATCTCTTGGAGTGATTTCCCTATTAATAAAATAATCATCTAATGAAATAAATATTGGTATTAAGCCATTTACCCTCAATTGAATCCCTAATCTTTTTGAAAAAGTAGTTTTCCCTGATGAGGACGGTCCAGCAATAAGAACCAATTTCACCTTTTCCCGCTTATAAATCATATCCGCAATATATGCAATTTTCTTTTCATGAAGTGCTTCTGCTACTCTAATTAAATTAACAATATCGCCATTTACCACTTCATTGTTTAGTGCACCAACACTTCCAACACTTAGTATTTCTCCCCATTGCGCTGCTTCATAAAATACTTTAGCTAGTTTTTCGTGTTTATAAAATTTAGGGATTCTATCTGGTTCATCATTTGTTGGATATCTTAATATAAACCCCGGCTCATAGTACATTAAATCAAATATTTTTAATATTCCTGTTGAATAAGCCATAGGGCCATAGAAATAATCATATCTCCCATCTAGTTCATAAAGCTTTATCTCTTTTCCTGTTACATATTTTAAAAGCTTAACTTTATCTTGCATATCATACTGCGTAAAAATTTCCACTGCCCTCTCTTTTGAAAATGCTATCTTTCTTATAGGAATATCCGCTTTTATTATTTCGCTCATTCTGCTTTTTATATCATATATGTCATCAATATCTAGTGCAAGAGTCTTATGAATCTCACCAAATAATCCCTTACTTAAAGAATGTTCGATAGAAATTTTAGCTTCAGGGAATAATTCAGAAATTGCTTTTATTAGTACAAATTGAAGGGTCCTAACGTACGCCATCGTTCCGATTCTACTTGTAATATCTACGAGTTCAAAATCACCCCCATGCGTGATAGTACTTCCTAGCTCATAAAATTTATTGTTGATTTTACCTAAAACTACTGGAAAATCGCTTACTAAATTATTTTTTTTAATAATATCATTTAATATAGTTCCCTCTGGAACTAAAATGTTTCTACCATCCTTAAGTCCTATATTGAAACTACGCATACAATCATCCCCTATTTTTAGTAGTTATTACTATTATACTTTAGTTTTTAAAAAATGTATCCTTTCCCCCTTATAATTTTTGAGTTTAAAGGAAACATATACATCATATGTTAAAGAGGTGTTATTATGCTTATTTTAGTAATCAGAACTTTTGTCTTATACTTTACAGTAATATTTATTATGAGAATGATGGGTAAAAAACAAATAGGTGAGCTTGAACCTTTCGAACTTGTGATTGCATTGATGATTTCTAATCTTGCAACCTTCCCCATGGAAGATATAAGAATACCAATTATACATGCTGTTATACCAATATTCACTTTGTTATTTCTCCAAATAGCCACTTCCTATATTGAACTCAAAAGCGAAAAGGCTAGAAAAATTTTAACAGGCACTCCGAGCATATTAATAAAAAACGGCAAAATTGATATTGCAGAGCTCAGATGCCAAAGATTTAATATTAATGATTTATTCGAAGAACTTAGATTAAAAGGGTATTTTAATTTATCCGATATCCAATATGCTATTTTGGAGACTAGCGGTGAGCTATCCATATTGCCTAAAACTAGTATTTCTAATGCAACTAAGGATGATTTAAATATAGCCATAGCTCAAGAGTCTTTGCCTATACCTTTAATTATGGATGGCAATATAAATTATAAAAATTTAAATCTTTTAAAAAAAGACATAACTTGGTTAAACAATATATTAAGAAAAAATAATATTTTATGTGCTAAAGATGTTTTCATAGGAATGATTGACTCTAAAAATAAGTTCTATTATCAACTTAAAGAAGGGAAAGATAAGAAAATATGAAAAATGTTATTGTAGCCTTCGGCTTATTTTTTACAATGATTATAGGCATATTTGTATCTATTAATCTTATAAATTATAATTGCGCCCATTTACAAAATTTGAATTCTTCCTTAGAAAGCTATATACTTAAAGAGAACTACGAAGATGCATACAATTTATCACTAGATTATGTAGCTGATTGGAAAAAAGCTTCTAAATTTTTAACTATATATATACATCATGAAGATACAGATCATATGGACAACGAGCTTTTAAAATTAACTCAATATATAAAAATGAAAGATAAGTCTGAATGTTTAGCCACTGTACATAGTATGAAATATCTTATAGATCATATAATGTCTCATGAAAAAGTATCTATAAGCAATATTTTTTGATTTTTTAAATTTATGGGTACAATTTATAGTAAAGGGGTAGAAAATAGTCCAATTATAGCTTATAATTATAACATATCATAAAAGTCCCGCAGGGACAATATATGTCCCTATTACAAAATTTGAAAGGTGGAATTAACATGGCTTTAGTTACTACTACTAATATGTTTAAAAAAGCTTTAGAAGGCAATTACGCTATTGGAGCTTTCAACATCAATAATATGGAAATAATTCAAGGAGTTGTTGATGCTTGTGCTACTCACAAGTCAGCTGTTATACTTCAAGTATCAGGCGGCGCTATGAAATATGCTAGACCTACTTACCTTAGAAAAATGGTAGAGGCAGCTGTAGAAGACACTGGTCTTGACATTGCTCTTCATTTAGATCACGGTTCAGATTTAGCACAATGTAAACTTGCAATAGCTTCTGGATTTACTTCAGTAATGTATGATGGTTCTCATCTTGATTACGAAGAAAATGTAAGAACAACTAAAGAAGTAGTTGAATATGCTCATTCTAAAGGTGTTGTAGTTGAAGCAGAACTTGGAAAGCTTGCTGGAATTGAAGATGATGTTAATGTTTCCGCAGCAGACGCAACTTATACTGATCCAGAACAAGCTGTAGATTATGTAACAAGAACTGGTATTGATTCTTTAGCTGTAGCTATAGGAACAAGCCACGGTGCATATAAATTCAAAGGCGAAGCTAAACTTGATTTTGAAAGATTAGCAAAAATCACAGAAAAATTAGAAGAAGCTGGAAAGCACAATTTTCCAATAGTTCTTCACGGAGCATCTGCAGTTGACCAAGATTACGTTACTATGATCAATGAATTTGGTGGCGAAATGAAAGGCGCAAAAGGAATTCCACTAGATATGCTTAGAAAAGCAGCATCTATGGCTGTTTGTAAAATAAATATGGATACTGATTTAAGACTTGCTATGACTGGTTCAATAAGAAAAGTTCTTACAAAAAATCTTGGCGAAATAGATCCTAGAAAATATTTAGGCGAAGCAAGAACTAACATAACTAAATTAGTTGAAAGCAAAATCACTAACGTTTTAGGTTCTTCTAATTCTTTAAAATAAATTAGATTAAATTCATTTAAATCTAAATTGTTAAAACAAAAATACCCACAGTATATTCTACTGTGGGTATTTTTGTTTTATTTTTTATTATATAAGAAACTATAATGTTTTCATGCGCAGAAAAAAGTATATATTACGTATAATGCATTAATCGTATTGCAATACGCGTAATATATACTTTTTTCTTATCTATTTTTCAACATAATTGCTTACATGTTTAATAACCATATTAATTGTGCCATCACCATTTCTTTGTATTTCAAAGCGACTATTATCATGATACGTTTCTTCATTTACGTATAAATCTATATCTTTATCAATTTTTAGTCTTACTCTTTTTAGCTTTTTGTCTATCCACTCTTTATCAAGACTAATATTTTCTGAAACTCCTTGTTCTGTTATAAATTCAACAAATTTTTCTTTAGTATCATTATTTTCAGAAAACATTTCCTCAGACAATTCTTTAAGATCAATATTATCTTCTTCTCTAAGCTTTCTTTTTATAGTACTTCTAACAACTTCTGCTTCATCTGCATTTTCTGCAAAGTTGTTTTGCGTGAATTTTTCAGCTGCCTTCACGAAGTTTTTAGTAACATCTCTTTCATTATCAATAATTGTGCAACCTAAGAAATCACTTATAAAGTAGTTTGAGCCATATTCCTCATCTTCTTTATTCTTGCTTTTTTTATCGATAACCATTAAATCAAAATTATTTTCATCTCTAATTGGTTTTAAAAACGTACATTTCTGTATTCTTTGAGAACTACCAGGTAATCCTGTAACCTGCGATACTATATCAATGCCTAATTTATTATCCACAAATTCGATAGTGTGCACATAGTTTTTAATATAATCCATTTTAAATATCCCAAGCATTGGTCCAAACTCTGTGGTAAAAGATACTATTACCAAATCACAGGAAGGAACGTTCCCAATAGATCTCATTAAAATAAACATCTGCCTTGCTAGGTCCTTAGATACCGCCAGTAAATTATTCTCACCATTCAAGTATTCTTGTGATAAATCTTTTACTATATTTCGATCGGAATTAAAGACTCCATACTTTAATTCTTCATCCTTTAAGCACTTCTGGATATGTTTCAGTAAATAGTTATATTTTTCTTCATCTAAGTCTAATGCATATTCATTCAAGATAGGTTCATCTGCATTGTTATCTAAAACATGAATAATAGCCTCATTTATATTAACTTCTTTTATATACTCCAAAAAAACACCACCTTAATATTTATCTAAGGCGCATTTAAACAAATAACAAGTCAATAATGCTAGTCCATTTATTTAAACGTGCCCAATTATTATACTATGTATCGTCACTTATAACAAAGTCATATATTGCTATTATCCTTAGTTCTTAACAGACTATTATTGTGATTACCTATTTTCCTGTATTGGAATTTGTAATTTTAAAGCAATATTAATGTTACTTTACTTAAGTTATGATATAATCACAATTAATGGTATAATAAAGAATTAATGATTAGATGTATAAAAATAGAAGCATAACAATTAATAACTGTTATGTTCCTAAGAGCGACAAGGAGGAACTACTTTGAGAGAAATAGAACTTAGAATTATAGATATTGATGTACAAGAAATCCGCAAAAAACTATTAAACATAAATGCTATAAAATCAAAACAAGAAAATCAAATAAATAATATTTATGATTTCTCGGATAAAAGGTTACTAAACGGCAAAGGCTATGCAAGAATACGAACAGTGCATGATGAACTAACAAATTCCACAGTTCATTACATAACCACGAAAAAACTCATAAGCCAAGAAAAGTATAAAATTATGGATGAACACGAATCAGAAATTAAAGATGCAGCTGCTGCCAAGGGTATATTCGAATCCTTAGGTCTAGAGCTTATACAATCTATTAAAAAATATAGAGAAAGCTATAAATACAAAAATACTCTTATTGAAATAGATATAAATGAGAAGACATTCTGTCCTTTTCCTTACATAGAAATTGAAAGCGAGGATGAATTCGAAATTGAGGAAGTTGTGACTTTGCTCGGTTACCGATTAGAGGATACAACGGCTAAAAGCATTTATGAAATATTAAAATCAAAAAAATCATCAAAGGAACTATAATGTTTGGATATGTAACTCCATGTAAAATGGAAATGAAGATAAAAGACTACGAGAAATTCAAAGCTTATTATTGCGGCCTATGTAACTCTATTAAAAATAATTTTGGAAACCTACCAAGGCTTACTTTAAATTATGATATGACTTTCTTGGCAGTACTTTTGGATGCACTTTCAGAGAATAAATACAATTTTATTAAATTCAAATGTATTATGCATCCACTAAAAAAAAGGATTATGATTAATAATAACCAGGCAATAGATTATGCCGCCTTTTGTAACATTACTTTAGCCTATTATAAGATAATGGATGATGTTTACGATAATAAAACAATGAAAAGTAAAGTTTTTTCAATGTTTTTAAAAAACTATTTATCAAAATCAGATATAGCATATAATGATGTAATGAATTATACAAAAGAAAAGCTTTTATTACTAAATACCCTCGAAGCGGACCATAAGGATCTATGCATTGATGAGCAGCTATCTATAGATGAGCTTTCTCATGTTTTTGCTGACCTTACAGGCTTTATAATATCATTTTATTATAAGACTGCTTCCTTTAAGGATGATTTATATTGGCTTGGGTATAATTTAGGTAAATGGATATATATTATAGATGCTTATGATGATTTAGAAAAGGATATAAAAAGTGATTCTTTTAATGCTATAAATTCATTGTTTAATACTGATAAATTAGATTTTAAAAGTTTTAGTATATCGATAGCACCCCGAATTGATTTTTTATTATCTACCTGCGCGCAGCAATGTTTAAACTATCTAAATAGATTACCTTTAATAAAAAATGAAGCCATATTATGTAATATACTAGAACTCGGACTCATGGAAAAAATGGATAAGGTTTTTAACGACATTTCAGAAGGAAAGTCTCCCACTTCTATAAGTGGGAGTAACATACCCTAACAAGTAGAAAACTTCAGTGGGGGTATAAATATCCTTCTGAAGTCGTTAATATTACATCACCGCAGGTGATGATTTAATAAAGAATGTAACATTAATAATTTAAAAGGAGTGGAATATAAAGATGATAAATCCCTATGAAGTACTTGGTGTAAGACAAGGCTCATCTAAAGAAGATATTAAAAAAGCCTATAGAGAGCTAGCAAAAAAATATCACCCTGATCAGTATGGTGATAATCCTTTAAAAGATTTAGCAGAAGAAAAAATGCAGGAACTAAATGAAGCCTATGATTCACTTATGAAAAATACTAGTTCTTCAAGTAGCAATGGTTCTTCTAACAGTTACAATTCGTCTAATAATTATGGTTCTAATTCAAATAATGACTATACTAATAACAATATATATCAATCTATAAGAATGGATTTAAATAGCGGAAATATCGCTTCCGCTGAGCAGAAATTAAATTCCATGAATACTAAAACTGCCGAGTGGAATTATTTAACGGGAGTGCTTCACCTCAAAAAAGGCTGGCATGATAGTGCTTATAATTTTATAAGCCGCGCTTGCACGCAAGATCCTAATAATATTGAATATAGACGAAGTTTTAATGAACTAAATTCGCGTACTTCAAATTATAGAGATAACTATTATGGCAAGCGTAACAATGATTTTGGCATGGGTAATCTATGTCTTAACTTGTGGTGTGCAGATAGTATTTGTGAATGTTTAGGCGGAGATCTTATATCCTGTTGCTAATTCTATTAATTTAGGAGATGATTTTTATGAAATCTAATAATATTGCTAAGGGTGGAATATTCGCAGCACTTAGTTTAATATTACTATATCTTTCTTCTATTTTCCCTACAAATAAATTTTTTATGTTAGGCATTGCTTCCTGTATTATTCCACTTTCAATTTTAACTACCGGAATAAAGAATACCATTGTAGTATATAGTGCTGTCTCCTTGCTTAGTTTATTTATTATACCTTCAAAGCTTATAAGCATTGCATATATACTAATTTTTGGTTCCTATGGCTTTGTGAAATATTTTATAGAAAAATTAAGGAGTATGATTTTAGAAATTGTGCTTAAGTTATTGTATTTTAATATAGCCTCCGCTATACTTATATTTATTTATAAATTATTTATATTATCAAAACTTCCTAATATAAATATATATTTAACAATAATTGTTATGGAGTTTGCCTTCATAGTATATGACTATGCGCTTACTGTATTTATATCCTATGCAAATAAAAATCTTGTTATGAAATTTAAGTAAATCACATAGCCTTGACACAAAATTCTATTTAAATTATAATGAATAATAATACAATCTTAAACAAATGATACTATAATAAATTGCTTTTATTAGGAGTAGTAGTATTTATAGCATTTTAAAGAGAGCTGCTGTTGGGTCATTAAGATAAATAATGTCCCATAGGTGTGAAGCAGTAATGATATAATATGAACTTGCCTATGAGCTTATTTTTAAGTAAAATCTTACTTGTAAGTAAAAGCTTACTTGTGAAAACAAGTACGGTTAAAACCGTTATATTCTTAAGTGAGGCGTAATGCCTAATTAGAGTGGTACCGCGGAATATTACTTTCGTCTCTTTGTTGAGATGAGGGTTTTTTTTATTTTCTAATTTAAAACTAAGTGGAAAAGATTAATAATTGTTTTTAACCTATAGATCATAATAAGGAGGAATACTAATGGCAAAATATACTACAACTATCGATGAAAAATGGCAACAAATATGGGAAGAAACTAACCTTTATGAATTTGATGAAAATAAAATTGATAAGAAGTTATATGTACTTGAAATGTTCTCTTATCCATCTGGAAGCCAATTACATGCGGGGCATTGGTTTAACTATGGTCCTGTAGATTCTTGGGCTAGAATGAAGAAAATGCAAGGATACAATGTATTTCAGCCAATGGGCTTTGATGCTTTTGGTCTACCTGCTGAAAACTACGCAATAAAAACAGGAGTGCATCCAAAGGATTCTACGAAGCAAAACATTATTAATATGGAAAAGCAATTAAAAGCTATGGGAGCAATGTTTAATTGGGATCATGAAGTTGTTACATGTCGCCCTGATTATTATAAATGGACTCAATGGTTATTCTTAAAACTATTTGAAAAAGGCCTTGCTTACAGGAAAAAAGCACCAGTAAATTGGTGTCCTAGCTGTAGTACAGTACTTGCAAATGAGCAAGTAGTAGATGGCTTTTGCGAAAGATGTAACACTGAGGTTACTAAAAAGAATTTAACACAATGGTTCTTAAAAATAACTGACTATGCTGATGAACTACTAGAAAAGCTTGATACCTTGGATTGGCCTGAAAAAACCAAATCCATGCAAAAACATTGGATAGGCAAATCTACTGGTGCTGATGTTACTTTTAAAGTAGTTGATTCTGATGTAGACTTTAGTGTATTTACTACAAGAGTAGATACTTTATTCGGTGTTTCATATGTAGTCATAGCCCCTGAAAATGAACTTGTAGATGTCCTCACTAAAAGTGAATATAAAGATGCTGTTGAATCTTATAAATATGATGCTAGAAAACAAACTGATATAGAAAGACAATCTATTACAAGAGATAAAACAGGTGTATTTACTGGTTCTTATGCTATTAATCCTATTAATGGACGCGAGGTTCCAATTTGGGTAGCTGACTATGTTCTAAACACTTATGGAACTGGTGCAGTAATGGCTGTTCCTGCTCATGATGATAGAGACTTCGCATTTGCTACTAAATACAAATTGCCTATTGAAAGAGTAATTATTGGTTTTAAAAGTGTAAATGGAGAGGGCGAAAATCTCCCTTATACTGAACATGGAAAAATGGTAAACAGTCAAGAATTTGATGGTTTATCTACCATCGACGGAAAAAAAGCAATTGTAAAAAAATTAGAAAGTATAAGTCTCGGCTGTGAAAAAGTAAACTTTAGACTTCGTGATTGGTTAGTTTCAAGACAAAGATATTGGGGCGCTCCTATTCCAATAATTCACTGCGAAAAATGTGGGGCTGTTCCTGTACCTGAGGATCAACTTCCTGTAGAACTGCCGTACAACGTAGAATTTGCACCAGACGGAGAATCACCACTTGCTAAATGCGAGGATTTTATGAATGTCCCTTGCCCAGTTTGTGGCGGCGCAGCTCATAGAGAAGCTGATACTTTGGATACATTCGTTTGTTCTTCTTTCTACCAATTTAGGTATGTAGATAACAAAAACAATGAAAAAGCTTTTGATAAAGAGTTAGTAAACAAAATGCTTCCTGTAGACAAATATGTAGGCGGACCTGAACATGCATGTGGTCACTTACTATATTCAAGATTTATAACCAAGGCTCTTCGTGATATGGGATATTTAGACTTTGATGAACCATTCTTATCTCTTACTCACCAAGGTTTAATTTTAGGACCAGACGGAGTGAAAATGAGTAAATCAAAAGGAAATACTATTTCTCCAGACATGTACATAAAAGAGTTTGGCGCAGATGTATTTAGGATGTACCTAATGTTTGGTTTCGGTTATATTGATGGTGGAGCTTGGAGTGATGATGGTATAAAAGCCATTGGAAAATTTGTTGATAGAATTGAAAGAGCAATCGACACTGGAATCTGCATTATGTCAAAAGACCTTAATAACAAAGACTCTCTAGGAATAGAAGAAAAAGAATTAAACTACTGGAGACATTTCGCAATAAAAGGTGTTACCGAAGATACAGAAAAACTTCAATTTAATACCGCTATTGCAAGACTTATGGAGCTTACAAATGCTATATTAAAATATTTTAATGTAGACAATATAAATAGTAAATTTTTAAAAGAAGTGCTTGTGGATTACCTTAAGATTTTAGCTCCCTTTGCTCCTCACTTTGCAGAAGAGAAGTGGGAAAGCTTGGGTATGGGTTACTCTGTATTTAATCAAATTTGGCCTAAATTTGATGAGTTTGCTCTTATAAAAGATGAAGTAGAGCTAGCTATTCAAATCAATGGTAAAATTAAATCCAGAATAACTGTATCTCAAGATTTAGATGAAGAAAGTATAAAGGAAATTTCTCTTAAAGATGAAACAGTAATCGCTACCCTAGAAGGTAAAACTGTTCGTAAGGTTATTATAATTAAAGGACGACTAGTTAATATAGTAGCTTCTTAGTAAGAACTACATATAGTTTTTACAGTTTAAATTCGAATTATTATAAAAGGAGAGTAGAAATTTTTAATTTCTACTCTCCTTTTCAATTTAAACTCTATACATATCTAATGTTTTTTGAGTTGCGCGAAGTAAGCTACTAATTTCATAAACTTCTCCTTCTTCTATTAGCTTATTTAATTGTTCTCTATACCTAGCTGCATCCGTTGACTTTCCAAGCGACGAAAGCACAAGTATATTATTCATTATATCCGACACCAAATTAGATTTTACCTCAAACAATTTTTGTGCATCTTTAATTTCATCTTTAATTTCTAGCATCTGTTCATCTAATTGAAAAGCAGCATCTGCAGCATTTTTAAGTTTTGCCCTTATATTCTCTGGTATATCATGCTTATATTTATAATTTAGAGAATGCTCTACTGTAGCCCAAAAATTCATTGCTAAGGTTCTAATTTGAAATTCTGCTAGTATTTCGGTTTGACCATCAGCTAAGTTTACAGGATACTTTATAATCATATGATAGCTTCTATATCCACTACCTTTTACATTTGCAACATAGTCTTTTTCATAAACCATCTGCATATCACGTCTTTCACGAATTAGATTCACCACTTTATCAATATCATCTACAAACTGACACATTATCCTTATACCTGCAATATCTTCCATTTCATATTCAATTCTATCCAGAGGGATACCGAATTTATTAGCTTTCTCAAGAATACTAGATATTTCTTTAACCCTCCCGGTAACAAACTCTATAGGTGAATACTCATTTTTTCGTCTATATTCTCTTCTTATACTTTTAAATTTTACTTTTAACTCTTCTACACCCTGTTCATAAGGAATTAAAAATCTTTTCCACTCTCTTATTGCCATATACTCAGTCCTTTACATAAAATTTCATATCCACATTGTATTAACTTTTGATACTATTCTAATATTTTTAAAGGATCGAAGTTTAGATAATCACAAGAAGTAACTATATATTCTACGCCTTCTATATTTCCTTCATATAGCCTATTTAAAGATGGTCCATGTAAATGACCATATATTACCTTGCATACATTATATTCTTTTACTATTCTTATAAGTTCAGTCTCCTCAAACTTATCATTAGTAGGTGGATAATGAAGCATTACAATAAATTTATTATAACCCTTTTTCACTGCCTCATCGAGTGAAATTCGAAGCCTTATTAACTCTCTATTATAAATTTTTTCATCATGAGTTGTAAATCTTGTATTTCCTGGGCAATTCCATCCCCGTGTTCCGCATATAGCAAAATCTTTGTAGTTAAAAAAGTTGTTTTGGATAAAATCCATATCCGCGTAGAGAGCATTAAGCTTCGTGATACCACTCCACCAATAGTCATGATTTCCTTTTATAAGTATTTTTTTACCTGGAAGCTCATGAATCCATTCTAAATCTTCCACACCCTCAGAAATATTCATGGACCATGAAATATCCCCTGCAATTAGTACAGTATCATCCGCTGAAACTTTGCTAAGCCAATTTTCTTTAATTTTTTCATTATGATTACTCCATTTATCTCCAAATATATCCATGGGTTTATCTGAATTTATAGATAAATGAAGATCAGATATTGCCCACAACGCCATAATATACCTCCTTATTAATCGTTTAGTTTTTTTCCATTAATTATCTATATCCGTTACATAAGCAATAACCTTAGCTATTGCTACACTCATTAGTGCTCAAAGTTTAACCTTAGTCATTTTTTTAATGTCTCTATGCTATTATACCTTTATATTGATTGTATTAAAACTTCTATCACTAAAAAATTCTCCCCAACTTGCCTTTAACCCTTCTCCAGCTTCAAAAGATATTTTACTAAAAGCTTTTTACCACTAAAAGAAAAAAGCAAAGTTAAAATATTAATTTCAACTTCGCCCTTTTTAAATAATTGCTATTCTATAGTTAAAGAATAGTATTTTTTCTTTCCTTTTTTAATAAGTACACAACCATCTTTAAAATTTTCTTCTAAAAGTGTTGCATTCTTATCTTCAATCCTTTTATCATTAATAGTTAATCCGCCCTGCTCAATTAATCTTCTAGCTTCTGCTTTTGATGGCACCACTTTAGTGTACACCAATATATCCATCAATCCCGCATTCTTCATGTCGCACGGTATAGATACTTTAGGTACGCTACTCATATTAGTTCCACCACCAAATAATGCTTCTGCTGCGGTCTGAGCTTTTACAGCTTCTTCTTCTCCATGAATAAGTTTTGTAACCTCGAAAGCTAAAACTTTTTTAGCTTCATTGATTTTTTCATCTTTTAAAGCACTTAAACGCCTAACTTCATCCATTGGTACAAAAGTAAGTAACGATAAGCATTTTTCTACATCTAAATCTCCAATATTTCTAAAATATTGGTAAAAATCATAAGGAGATGTTTTATCTGCATCAAGCCACAGAGCTCCATTTACAGTTTTACCCATTTTAATTCCTTCGCTATTTGTAAGTAATGTGCAAGTCATTCCATAAGAAGCCTTACTCTCTTTTTTTCTTATTAGTTCTATACCAGCAATTATGTTAGACCATTGGTCATCTCCACCTAATTCCATAGTACATCCATATTTTTTATTTAACATTAAAAAGTCATATCCTTGCATAAGCATATAGTTAAATTCAAAAAAAGATAAACCTTTTTCTAATCTCTGTTTAAAACATTCAGCAGCTAACATCTTATTTACTGAAAAATGTACTCCTATATCTCTTATAAAATCTACGTAATTTAAATTTAAAAGCCAGTTTGCATTGTTTTCAAGGATTGCTTTACCATCACTAAAATCTATAAGTTTTGACAGCTGTGATTTTATGCAAGATATATTATGATCAATTTCTTCTTTTGAAAGCATTTTCCTCATATCTGTTTTACCAGATGGATCACCAATCATTGTAGTTCCACCACCAACTAAGGCTATGGGTCTATGCCCTGCTCTTTGCATATGTGCCATAAACATCATAGTAATGAAATGTCCAATATGTAGGCTATCCGCTGTTGGGTCATATCCTATATAAAATGTTACCTTTTCCTGTCCTAATATTTTCTTCATTTCATCCTCGTGAGTAAGTTGTTTTATATACCCTCTCTCTAAAAGCGTATCATATACATTTTCCATAATTTATTCCTCCTTATTTTAACGACATTTCAAAATGAAAGTCTTCCTCTTCTATACTATGGCATCCCAAAGTATAACAAAGAGAAAAGTTCAGTTGAAACCTAAGTCTCCTTTTGAAGTCGATATACTTATCTTCTGCGAAGCTGCGAGCACCGCAGGTAATGATTTAATACTGTGTTATTTTTTGAAATAAAAAAAACGCCTCCTAAGAAAGGGACGAAAAAATTCCGTGGTACCACCCAAATTGATTTAACAATCCGCTCATTCCTTATAACGTAAG
Source organism: Clostridium sp. CM027 (assembly GCF_024730565.1). Taxonomy (NCBI): domain Bacteria; kingdom Bacillati; phylum Bacillota; class Clostridia; order Eubacteriales; family Clostridiaceae; genus Clostridium; species Clostridium sp. CM027. The sequence goes on along the minus strand of NZ_CP077725.1, from coordinate 3,389,311 downwards.
GTTAACCCGTCTCAGCTTACTTTTTAAAAGCTTATTTCAGCTTAAAGCTCCAGAATGTATTTCACTATATTCCTTAACTAGTTCACACCTACCACTAGCTCTCTTAATAATTCCTACAGTTACTTTTTTCTTTCATAGCCTTTTAGATATAATTATTCATGTTATTAATTATATATGTGTATTTATAATATATCAAATGATATATTTGCTCGTTATAACTGATTAAAACCCTATATATACTATTTACGTTTATTTTCAACTATTTTCTCCATATACAATAAAAGCAGGGCTGAAAACCCTGCCTTACATTCACGTAAATAATATTCTATCTCTTTATGTGATATAATTCTTTAAAAATTGTGGTGGATTTAAGCATTCGCAACCTATATTCACATAAAATTCCAAGTTATACTTATTAGCTAAAATATCCATTTTAGAAAACAATTGTGCCGTATGCTCAAGTTTATCATCAATAATATTAAATACACCATCAACAAAGATGGTATCAATATCATAATCTCTAGAAAGCATACCGCACAAAAATCCATAAAAATCATCATGACTTTTTAAATTGAACTCATTTATTGCTACAAGTCTCATTTTTGTACCTAATTGCAACGTAGCTTTAGTATCATCATCAATATATACTATGTTTCCTTTAACTTTATCAACGGACTGGTTGGCTAATTTAATTAGAGCTTTAGTTTTACCTGAACCCTTTTTACCACAAAATACATGAATCATGTTAAACGCCTCCTATTTTATCTAATATAACCAGATAATTATTAAATAGGTCTACTCGTACACAATATTTTTATACATATTATATATTATTCGTAATATGTTCACAATATTATAGTTTTAAATAAAGTTCTTAATCCCTGGGAAAATCACCTTAAAAGTATTATCATCTTTTGAATCTACAAATATTACCTTACCATATTTTGAAAAATCTTTTTTCATTCGTGCAAATCCTCTTCCTGATTTTATAAATCTTTTTCTATCATCTAATGCTATTAACTTATCATATATCCACATATTCCTTTTTAAATAATTATGGGTATTAATTTCAGTTGAAAATAATAGGTTACCTGGACTAAATACGCTTACACTGTTATAGCTTACCACTATTTCAATTTCCTTATAAAATATAGTATAATCTCTATAAAGTATTGCGTTTTTTACAGCCTCATACACTGCAGCAATAGGATAATTTACTGGAAATATATTTTTAAAAAATTCTTCTGTCCTATCTAGCATATCTAATAAATTCCCTTGCACAATTATAACCTCATCAAAGTTATCGTTTACCTTATTTACTATCTTTATCATATTATGCGGTAAATAGATACTGTTAATTGAAGAAAATACCAATAATCCCCCTAGTGTTACTACCCTCTTATTATAATCTCTTTCAATAAAAGTTATTCCTGCATTGTCCATAAATCCTAATCTACTGTTATCATTTACTAAAATGCCCTTATTTAAAAAGTATTTATTAATTATATTAAAATCTAAACTACTAATACCACTATTTACAATAGGTATAGTTTCGATATTGAGACTTAGATTTTCTTGTAAACAAGAAATTAATTCTTCTTTTCTCATAGTATCTGTTGTGGAACCTCTCCTAATGTAAAATGCACCATTCTCCCTTAATTGATAGGGCCTTTGACCACCATCATATATAGTTATAATCGCCAAATTTTTGCTTTGAAATGTTACGAAATCTAGCGATACTGGAATAGGCGGTTCACATCTTGAACTTATAATTTGTTGTAACTGTTCTTCTTTAAAGTCACATACCTTAATACCTATGATTTTTTTCGTTTTATCCTCTACTCCAATAACAAGGTATCCTCTTCCTCCACGGGAGTTGGCTATAGCACATATATCTTTAGCTAATTCTCTTTTCCCACTTTCTATTAATATATCAATTCTTTGCTTGAAATCTAATTTTGTACCCTCATCCCTCTTTAACAATATGCTAATTTTTTTGCTATCCATATATTTCACTCCAACCGCGCTATAATGATATATTATGCTTATAGTAGTGCAATGTTTCCAAGTATTATACCTTACAACAAAAGACGATGGAATACCACCGCCTTTTTATTAGAAGTTTTTAACAACCCCTGTGTTCATTATTTTCACTTCAACTTCAACTTTTAGCTCAGTTTTTTTAATAATATCATCATTTTTTATCTTTGGATATTTTGCATGAAATTGCTCCGTTATATCAAAAATATCCATATTTAATGCCTTATATTTTGCAAACATATTATTGCAGGCTTTCAAAATATTTTCTTCTGACTGCTCCTCAATTTTACTGATATTTTCTTTTGTAAGTGTAATTTCTTTTTGAGCTTCTGCTAAATCCACCTTAACTTTAATTTTCTTTTTCAAATGAACAATATTATTATCATAACTGATTTCTGTCTTAGTTTTACTTTTTAATATTTCTAAAGTAATAAATTTATTAGTATCACAGGGATTAGTTGTTTCTAAAGTACCACCTAAAATAGTGTTCATTAAAAAGTTAAAGCCTAACCCTTCATCTCTTTGTAATACGCCAACCATTTTATCGTCTTTAATTACAGCTCCGCCATTTACTTCTAAAGTCCCCTCTAAACTATCTTTTGGGATATCTATTATGGGTACTACATTTACTTTATCTCCAATTTTTCTTTGATTGTAAAACTCATTTAAACTTAGTTTTACAGCCCTTGAAGATGCTCCAATATTTTCTATAAGTTGCACTACAAATGATCCAATATATTTATCTTCAGGCATATTTAGCTTCATAAGTTCCTGTGGATCTCCTTGATATACTGTAATATACGGTCTTATAAGAAATTCTTGATCACGATCCATAAAATCTATGAAATTATCAACACCGAATTCTGCAGCCTTTTGAGTAAATATTATGGCACTATTCTGTGTATAGTTTAATTTATAACTAGAAGTAGCATTCATATTTCTGACAGCTTCAAACATTGTTTTTCCTGTTGCTTTAAATAAGATTCTTTGATCCGCTCCTTGAGGTGATGTTCCTCTTACTCCCTTAAAAGCTTCAGCATATAATATAGGATTACCGGTATTATCTGCATCTATTACTAATGCAGAAATAAATAAAACCTTATTAATATCCTTATAACTAAAACATGATGTCATAGTAAAACAATTCATTATTATACATATTATTACTAATGTTTTTTTATACTTATTCATTATAATCATCCCTATCAAAAATACTATTTGATATCTTGCTAAGATCTTTTCTATATAATATATCCTTAAATTTAAAGCTTTCTAGTGTACCTAAAGGGAATAAATATGGATATCCACAACTCTCTAGTCCCGCCATATGTGAGATAAAAATAAAAAATCCAATGTAAAATCCTGGTAACCCAAGCACTGACGAAAACACAATAATAATTATATTCCATATAGATAGAGCGCCATAAAGCTTTGGCACTAAAAAAGAAGAAATAGATGAAAGTGCCACAATTACTACAGTGCTTTGTGATGCTAAACCTGCTCCCACTGCAGCATCGCCTAAAATTAAAGCTCCAACAATGCTCATTGCCTGGCCTATGAGTTGTGGCAATCTTATTCCTGCCTCTCTAAGTAATTCAAAGAAAAAAGTCATTAGTAGTAGTTCTATAACCGTAGGCAGAGGTACTCCTGCTCTAGCGACTGAGAGTTTTACAGCAATCACCTCTGGAATAAGCGAAAAGTGAAAAGTAGTAATCGCCAAATATACCCCTGACAATAAGGTAGCTGAGAAAAAACTAAACACCCTTATAAGTCTTGATATATTAGTAAAATACCTATTAGAATAATAATCATCTGGTGTTTGAAAATTATCCACAAAAAAATACGGTGCAGTAATTACAAAGGGTGTTCCATCTACGATTATTGCCACTTTCCCTTCTAAAAGCTTTGACGCTGCCACATCTGGTTTTTCGGTAGTGCCTATTGTGTCAAAAGCTGTGTTCTTATTTTTTAATTCTTCCTCAATGTAATTTGTGTCTAAGATAAACTCTAATTTTATATTGGTCACCTTTTTCCTTATATAATCAACAAGTTTCTTCGGGGCCACACCTTCTATGTAGCATATTACGGCTACCGTATTAGATTTACTCCCTAAAATTATCGGTTCAAATTTCAAATCCGAATTTTTTATTTTACGCCTAATCATTGATACATTATCTACAAAAGCCTCCGTGAATCCTTCCCTTGGTCCTTTAATTACATTTTCTGTAGAAGGCTCTCCCACACTCCGCCTCACATATCCCTTGGCCTCACAATAAATTGATTTATTTGCAAAAGAAAATATAAGCACCAAGTCTCCAGATAAAATGTGATCTATAGCCTCCTTATTACTATTAATATCTCCAATGCTATTAGCTGGTAATACTTCTTTTTTTATATACTCTAAATCTACAGTTGTAATTTTATGTTGTATTAGAGGGTTAAATATATATTCACTAATAAATTTAGAATCACATAAATCATCAATAAATACGCCGAATATTATTCCCATATCAGTCTCTATCTCTCTATATTTGATATCGTAGCTATTTTTTAATTTTTCTTTAATATAATCTATATTTATTTTTTCCATTTTAATCACCCAACTTATTATTTGTAATATTTAAGTTTAATATTCTCAAATTGGGAAATAATACAACTATATTGCAAATTTTATTACAATGCAATTTAGAATCAAAACAAGGAGGAGACAAGAAAAAAAATGGATAAGCTAAATACAAAACATTTAATGTTCATAATTTGGGGAACCTGCATTGTAGCAATGAAAACTTACCCCAATGTATTCATTATAAATGGAGGTAGAGATTCCTGGATTTCCGTCACTATTGCTTCTATTATTTTATTATTTTATTTTATTTATTTGATTTTTGTTTGTAAAAAATGCAATTGCTATGATATGGACAAAATATACCATAAAGCCTTAGGTAAAACCATGGGAGACATCTTTTTAATTTTATTTATCATAACTTTAATTGTCAGCTTAATAGAGAGTTGCTCTGTAGAATCAAATGCCTTGCATCTAAATCTGCTTTCAGATACTCCTCCTTGGTTTTTTCTCTTGTTTATAATAATACCCGCCGTTTATATTACAAAGAAGGGTACTAGAGCGATAACTATAGTTACTATTTTAGTTATTTGTCTTACTATGATAGCCGGGATAAACCTAGCAATTCTTACAGCTAAATATAAAAAGTTTAGTCACCTACTTCCTATAATGGCGGATGGCGTCACTCCCTCTTTTATTTTATCTATAATAAAGGCCCTTGGATGTTACGGTAGTATAGCTGTTTGTATCCCATTTTTGTCTAGGGTAACTAATAAGTCAAAAATCACAAAACATTGCGTTATTGCAATATTAATAGTAATACAAATGGAGATTTTCGCAAACATAGGCGTTTTAAGTACCTTTGGCGTAGTTAGAGCCTTGGAGATTAACTATCCTAAACTCATACAAACTCAGTTAGTTGATTATTTCGGGTTTATAGAAGGAGGGGAGTTTTATGTAATGCTTCAAATGGTAGGCGGCTGGTTTATAAAATATGTATTAGAGCTAACCGCTATCATGATTTTATTAAAAAAGCTTTCCTTCTCTAATAAATATTGGATATACATTATTACTTTATTTGTATTCATAATCTCCTATTTCATTTCCGCTAAAGTAGTATTATTATATAAATTTTTAAATCTTTACGTCTATTTTTCTGTAATAGGCTTTATGTTAATACCAACAATAATTTTCACTGTATTTTACTTTAAAAGTAAAAAAAGCGCTAGAAACTAAAAAAAGTATATATTACTATTAATGCATTCACTTCGCTAAGTACTACTAATTTTATTTTTAATTAATCTGCTGCAAAACATAAACTCGCTATCGCAAGATATAAATTCGCTAGCGCTCAAGCATATGTTTTTCTTAACGCATTTTAATTAAAACTAAAATAGGAAGTTCTAAAGCTTGCTTCAATACATTATACGTAATATATACTTTTTTTTGCGCATAAAATATCTTATATTATCTACTAATTTTGCTTTTTAAAGCTGTTATTAAAGGTAATGCTAAAGCAATACCTCCTACTACTTGAAAAACATTAGTAGGTATGTCCTTTAAAGAAATAATTAAGGCTTGTTTAAGTGCAAATTCCTTAGAAATAAATGTTAGTATAATAGCTCCCCCTAAATAATACATCGCAATCATCCAAATCCCTGCTACAACAAAAGCAAAGATATTATTTGAAAATTTATTTCCATTATAATTTTTTCTATAGGCAATTGTTCCAGCAATATACCCCATTGTACCTTTAATAATGAGTGTAAATGGTGCCCACATGGTATATCCATTTAATAAATCAAATAAACACATACCAACAGCAGAGGATATTGCTGCTTTTTTTCTTCCAAATAATATAGCTGATAAAAAAATCATACTATCTCCTAAATGAAGTACACCCATAAAAGTAGGTATATGTATAACCGAAGCAGCTATAAACGTAATCGCCGCCATTAGACTAATTTGTACTATGTCAATAGTTTTAATTGGTGATATTCTATTTTCCATGTTTATCCCCCCTAAAATTAAATCTTTAATATATCCTTAAGCGTCTTTCTAACATCATTATATACAACATTTATCATCTTTTCAAATGTATGCATACACTTTTCCACAAATATATTGCATATACTTTGCTAAAATAATAAATACTATATATAAGCCACTTTAGTAGATAACTCTACTTTAGTAGATAACTCTACTTTAGTAGATAACGCTACTTTAGTAGATAACGCCACTCTTATGGGTTTTTAATCTTATATTAAATTGTAATTTTAATAAGTGGAGGTGGAAATATGACCTTTTTACGTTGGTTAGGTGGATTTGTAGTGTTATTTTGGTTAATGGGAGTTCTTTTCAGCATAGGTGGAAGTTTAATTAATATCCTGCTAGTAGTTGCTGCGATTGTATTTGTAATTGATGTTCTATCTAGCAGAAAAAGAAACATGTAAAAACCTTCTAAACGTGAAAAAATCTCTTGAAATTAATTCAAGAGATTTTTCTTTTATTTTTTATTTAGTCCTTATCTTTACCAATGTCTGATAAAATCAAGCCTTTATTATGCTCTGTCGCCCAGCTAATACCCCACTCATTTTGGAATACTAATAGGTTTCTGTCCTTAAGGTCTTTAACTATCCTAGCATCACTAGTCAAGTTGAGTTTTTCTTTATCTATATCTATATTACACTTTTCAATCCATCTTATATGTTTAAATGCTAACCTTTCTATCTTAATATCTACATTATATTCATTTTTAAGTCTGAACTCTAATACTTCAAACTGAAGTACTCCTACAACCCCAACTATGATTTGTTCAATCCCTATATGAAGTTCCTTAAATACTTGGATTGCGCCTTCTTGAGCTATTTGTGTAACGCCCTTTATAAATTGCTTTCTCTTCATGGTATCAACAGTTCTCACCCTTGCAAAATGTTCTGGCGCAAAAGTTGGTATTCCTTCGAACTCAAATTTATTTGAAGAAGAACATATGGTGTCTCCTATGCTAAATATACCTGGATCAAAAACTCCAATAATATCTCCTGCATAAGCCGTGTCCACTATTTCTCTCTCTTGTGCTAAAAATTGTTGAGGTTGTGCTAATTTTATTTTATTACCGCCTTGTACATGATAAACATCCATGCCCTTTTGGAACTCTCCAGAACAAATTCTCATAAACGCCATCCTATCCCGGTGAGCTTTATTCATATTAGCCTGAATTTTAAATACAAAGGCAGAAAAGCCCTTACTAAAAACATCAATTTTCCCTATACTTGAATTTCTTGGTAACGGCGCTGAAGTTAATTGTAAAAAGTTATCTAAAAAAGGCTCAACTCCAAAATTAGTTGAAGCACTTCCAAAGAACACCGGAGTAAGTTCTCCTTTAGCAACTTTGTCCAAATCAAATTCATCCCCTGCTACATCTAAAAGCTCCATATCTTCCATAAGCTTTTCATATAATGTTTCACCAATAAGTTCGATTGCCTTTTCATCGTTAATACTTATTTTTGTCTCTTTAGCTTCTATTTGGCCATGCTTTCCATCATCAAAAACAATGATTTCCTTTGTACGTCGATCATAAACCCCTTTGAAATCTACCCCACAACCTATAGGCCAATTTATTGGATAAGATCTAATTCCAAATTCATTTTCTATTTCTTCCATAAGTTCAAATATATCTCTAGTTTCTCTATCCATCTTATTAATAAATGTAAAAATAGGTATTTCTCTAATGCTACAAACATGAAATAGCTTTCTTGTTTGTTCCTCGACCCCTTTTGCACCATCAATAATCATTACAGCACTATCCGCTGCCATGAGGGTTCTGTAAGTATCTTCACTAAAGTCTTGGTGACCTGGTGTATCAAGTATATTTATACAAAAATTATTATAATCAAATTGCATAACTGAAGATGTAACAGAAATACCTCTTTGTTTCTCTATTTCCATCCAGTCAGAAACTGCATGTTTAGACGCTTTTCTAGCTTTAACTGAACCTGCAAGCCTTATTGCGCCCCCATATAATAATAATTTTTCCGTCAGTGTAGTTTTACCAGCATCCGGATGGGAAATTATAGCAAATGTTCTTCTTTTTTCAATCTCTTTTATGTAATCCGCCAAGGTCATCACGCTCCTTTTATTTTTTTACATGCACATATATATATTCTTACAACCACTCTCTGAACTGCTAGTGGTTCTAAATTTCACTTTTCATTTCTCTACCTATCAATTCTAGCTTTAATCAAGAAATCTGTCAACTAAGGTTGTACTACCAGCTGTGAGCTATATATTATAGTATGAAGTTTCTTATTACAAGTCCCCCTGGAGAATTTTATACTTTATCTTGGTATAAATCCTATTTTCTTTTGCATTTTCCTTAGTGTCTTATTAGCCACATAGTTAGCTTTTTCCGAACCCTTTTTATAAATTTCTTCTAAATAAGCTTTTTTCCCTATGTATTCCTTAATCTTTATCTGTATAGGTTCAAGTTCTGCAACTATTGCTTCTGCTACATCTTTTTTAAATTGAGCATAACCTAATCCTTCATATTTTTCTTCTATTTCACCTATAGAAATACCAGTTATAGCCATTAATATAGTCATTAAGTTCTTAACGCCTAATTGTTCGTCGTTATACTTAACAACCCCTAAGCTATCTGTAACTGATCTGTTTACTTTCTTTCTTATAACTTCCGGTGGGTCCATTATTAAAATGAATCCATTAACATTCTCTCCTGATTTAGACATTTTTTTAGTTGGTTCTTGTAGATCCATTACCTTAGCCCCCGATTTACCTATATATGGTTCAGGTATTACAAAGGTATCACTATAGGTTTTATTGAATCTTTCAGCTATATCCCTGGCAATTTCAAGATGCTGAGTTTGATCTTTTCCTACAGGCACTAAATTAGTTTGATATAATAAAATATCTGATGCCATTAGCACCGGATATGTCAATAATCCTGCTCCTACACTCTCACTGTTTTTAGATTTTTCTTTGTATTGAGTCATTCTGCTTAATTCTCCCATGTAAGTAGAACAAGTTAAAAGCCAAGCAGCTTCACTATGTGCGGATACATGTGATTGAATAAACATAGTATTTTTCTCAGGATCAATACCTGAAGCTATGTAAATAGCCAACATTTCTAAGGTTCTTCTTCTCAAATCCTTTGGTTCTTGCTTTACTGTAATCGCGTGTAAATCCACCACACAAAAATAGCATTCATATTCTTCTTGTAATTTAACCCAATTTTTTATAGCTCCTAAATAATTTCCTAGTGTTAAGTCGCCCGAAGGTTGAATCCCACTAAATATCACCTTTTTATTTTCTTCCAAAATAATCATCTCCTATAATAATAATAATAATAATAATAATAATAATAATAATAATAATAAATGAAAATCATATATTGATCCGAATGCTAATTCTTGTTCATATGCTTTCTAATCAATATCTTATTTTTTCATTATTCTAAATGTGCTAAATACAAAAAAAGCCCTATGGATAAATCCATAGGGCGTATATACACGGTACCACCTAACACTTACAAGCTACATTAAAGCTTCTACTTAAACAGATACACTTGTATATCCTACCTTTATAACGTAAGGCTTACGTCAAGGACTACTGCATTTCATCCCGAGTCTTAGAGATCCATTCAATTTAAACATAGTTATCGTAATTCCACCATCAACGACTCTCTGTGAATCTGTTTTTAAATTTACTTACTTCTCATCAAAGACTATAACATTATAAGTTATTTAAATTATATTATGCCTATTCACTTAAATTGTCAATAATAATTTTAAATTTTATGCTTTCCAAAGTCCGTGTAAATTACAGTATTCTCTTACGAATACCACTTTTTCTTCTAACTTAAATTCTGCTTCTGGTTTATCACCTAGTTTTAAGTATTTTCTGTACACCTTATTTTCTGTGTGTACTTCAATAAATTCAATATGATGTTCTTCAAGCATTGGGTGCTCAACTGCTCCAACCTTAACCCTAATTCCACCTTCTATTTTTTCAATTACGGGAACATGTTTTTCAGCTGCTGCATCCTGAGTATTTTCTACTTTAAGTGTCATTGGTTTTCCACAACATACTAAAGTTCCGCCAGCGTTATGAACAACTTCAACTATATTTCCACATACATCGCATTTGTAAATTTGTCTTAATTCAGTCATTTTTATTCCTCCTTTAAATTTGAAAATCTATAAAATACTTATTATATTTTTTCAATTTATAACCGTTATCTATTGATAGTAATTAGATATATATTATTCTACATTTGTTTGAAAATTACCTCTTTTTTTTGAATTTTATTTACATATGTATTTTATGCTAATTTAATTCATTATATGCACCAATATAATTTAACGACATTTCAGAAGAAAAGTATCCCATTTCTATAAGTGGGAGTATAATTCGCCTTCTGAAGTCGTCAATTTATCTTCTTAGAAGCTATGCATCTTCTGTGAAGCTGTTGCAGCTCCGCAGGAGATGATTTAACTAATATTACCTTCATTTTTTTCTCTCTTTCGTGGAATACTATATAATACAATATAATATAAAAGGAGGTATGAACATGACTAAGGACCTTAAGAAGCAAACAAAAGTATATGCACCCTACGATAGAGATTTTTATGAATTAGAAGAGAAGGAGATAAGATCTTACTCTGAAAATGATTCTACTATGCTACCAAACCCAGTAACTGATCCTATAGTTTCTATGAATATATCCAATGTTGAATTTGACTATACCTATAATGGTGGCCAAGAAATTCCAGATACAGAAGACTAACTTGTTTTAAAGCTATAAAAACAGATGACTTCTTATTAGAAGTCACCTGTTTTTTTATATTATAACTTCAACTTTATGCACTCCATCAATAAATGGAACCAATCCATCTTCGCATAAATTACCATCAAGCCAAATTCCTTTGTTTCCCTGGCGCTTAACCTCAATCACATATTCGAATTTATCTTTTTTATATATAATCTCATACTGTGGCCATTCCTCTGGCACACAAGGTTCAATGGTAAACCCTTTTCCCTCCTTTAGTTTAAACCCTAAAATCGCCTCTATTCCCGTTCTATACATCCACCCTGAGGTTCCAGTATACCAACTCCACCCTCCGCGTCCTACATGAGGTTCTTTTCCATAAACATCAGCAGTCATTACGTAAGGCTCAGTTTTATATCTTTCACACTGAGGCAGTGTTTTTGTATGATTAATAGGGTTTATCATATTATAGAGCTTTGCCGCCATGTCACCTTTGTAAAGTTTAGCAAAGGCAAGAATTACCCAAGTTGCAGCGTGTGTATATTGTCCACCATTCTCTCTAACTCCCGGCACATAGCCTTTTATATAACCTGGCTCCAAAGTAGATTTATTAAAAGGAGGAGTTAAAAGCAAAATCATTCCATTATCTTCTTTTATTAAATAATGCTCTAATGACTTCATAGCCTCCTCTGCCCTTTCTTTATCTGCAGCTCCTGATATAACTGCCCATGATTGAGATAGGGAATCTATCTTACACTCCTCATTTTGAGATGATCCTAGTGGCGTGCCGTCATCAAAATATGCTCTCCTATACCAATTACCATCCCATGCGTTTTCCTCTAGATTTATCCTTATATATTCTTGCATCTCCTTGTATTTCTTTATTCTTTCATCATCGTTTTTATATGTGCAAGCTTCAAAGAAATCTCCTAGTATATCATATAAGAACCAACCAAGCCATACGCTTTCACCTTTGCCCTTATTCCCAACGGTACTCATTCCATCATTCCAATCTCCACTACCCATTAGTGGAATGTTATGAGGACCGAATTTAAGGCTTTTATCTATAGCTTTTATGCAATGTTCATATATACTACCTGTAAAATCTGCCCTTCCAGAAATATTATATCTTTCATCTTCACCGTCTGTTAGTGGCGTATCCATTAAATACTGAGCTTGCTGATCAAGAATAGAAAAATCCCCTGTGTTTTTTATATAATCCATAGTGACATAAGGTAGCCATAATAAGTCATCGGAGAACCTTGTTCTTATACCACTATCTACAACCGGATGCCACCAATGTTGCACATCACCTTCAACAAATTGCCTTGAAGCACTGTATAGAATCTGTTTTTTAGTCATACTTGGCTCAATCATGCCTAGTGACATAACATCCTGAAGCTGATCTCTAAAGCCATAAGCTCCACCAGATTGGTAAAAAGCAGTTCTCGACCATAACCTGCACACTATAGTTTGGTACATTAGCCATCCATTAAGCATTAAGTCCATACTCTTATCCGGAGTCTTAACTTGCAACGTATGAAGTAATTTGTTCCAATAGTTCTTTACATTTTCGAGTTCAGTATCCACTCTCTTAAAATCTTCAAATTCGCCAATAGTTTTAGAAACATTTTCCAAATTTTCATTTCCACCAAGCATCGCTACTAATTCAATCTCCATATTAGGTTCTATATGAATTTTTGAAGTGACTGCAAGACATGGATCGAGTCCTGCTCCTACATTGTTTGAAAGTCTTACTCTCTTTAGTACCTCAGGTTCCTCTACACTTCCTCCTCTGCCTAAAAATTCACTTCTATTGCCAGTAAAGCTTTGTTGCCCGCCTCCAAATAATCTTAAGAAAGCATTTATTTTCCCAAAATGCTGACTATAACAATTTGTAGCATATATATATTCCTTCTCTTCATTCAAATGAGTAACAATATGCTGAGCAGTATGCTCTCGTACAACCCCCATCACAAGTTCTGCGTAGTAGGTTATACTTATATCTCTTGCTATATCACTATTATTTCTAAGTTTTATTTTGCATAGCTTAACGTTATGCGACCTAGGCACAAACATGGTTACTTCACCCATAATTCCAAAAGCTTCATGCTTGAAATTTGAATATCCAAAGCCATGCTCAATTAAGTATTCTCCACCATCCCTTATTGGTTTAGGTGTAATGCTCCACACATTGCCATAAGCATCATCTCGCAAATATATAGCTTCTGAGCATTCATCGCTTACCCAATCATTAGACCAATTAGTAATTTTATTTTCGCGGCTATTAAGGTACCATGTATAAGCTGATCCACATTCTGATACATGGAATCCAAAATCACCATTTGAAATTACATTTATCCAAGGTGCTGGTGTATTATTAAAATCCTTAAGTAGAATAGTATAGTTTTCACTTTCTACATTAAAGCCTCCTAAGTCATTAAAGTACTCTAACGGTTTCATATTAAACTTGTGCTCTTTCCATTTAAATTGATTTTCTACAATCTGTAATAATGGTTGTTTTTCTATTTTCTTTAAATTGTTCTGAATTTGAGATACTAACATTCCCTTGCGGGAATCTATAACTATTCTAGCTATAGCTATTAAAAGCTCTATATCCTCCTCCATAATAGTAGCCTTATTAAGTATAAAGAGCCCTCCAGGTTTATTTTCTTTATCTCTTAAATGACTACTGCACACAAAATCCTTAATATCAGTTTGTAAAGGCTGATCATATGAGGCTTTTTGAAGATTTATTATTACCAAATCAACTCTTAACCCTTTAAGGCTTAAGTATTCATGGGCATTTAAAAGTTGACGAACGAGATCTTTATCTTTGCTCTCACGAACTATAAGTAGAATTATAGGTAAATCTCCTGAAATACCATATCCCCAAAGCGTAAATTGTCCCTTCTTTACATTTTTTATATTTTCTTCTCTTTGTTTAAAAGTGGAATTTAAAAATAATATTTTAGAAGCCATTACTTGGTATAAATTTGCTTGGCTAGATTTTATACCTAGATATTTCATGTCTACCTGAGTTTGGCTCCACGCCAGTTCAAACACCGCATTTACATTGTGAAGTTCACTATATTTCTTAGCTAAACTTATTACTTCCACTTTACTATCAGCTATCGAAGTAGTGAAAGCTATAATGCACGTTTCACCAGGTTTTATATTTACTCTTCTCCTCATACTTACTATAGGGTCAAGCACCGCCCCTACAGTATTGGATAAAATTGAGTCTTGCTTCATTGCTATAGGGTGTATTGTATTTTCACCACGCCCTATGAAACTCTCTCTGCTAGTCTCATATTGAACAGTTCCTACGGTAGTTCCCTCCGTTGCAACAGTTTGCATAATCCAAGGTTGATTTTTACCCTTAGCCCTAGGTCTTCTCGTTGCCAGGATGCAGCTAGGATTATCTATATACTCTGTTTTTACAAATAGATTCCCAAAAGCTGGATGGACTATGTCTGCATCATAATGAGCTAGAGTTACTTCTAAATAGCTTGTTATTTCTAAACTTTTACTTACGGTACCATGATTTGTAATGGATAATCTTCTTACCTCTGAGTCATCCTCTGTAGACACAGTGATTTCCGTGCGAGTAGTAATATCACCATCGTCCCTTGTAAATTCAGCTTTGTCTAAGGCGAATGTTACCTCATAACTATTCCCTACCTTTTTACAAGGTTCATAAGCTGCACTGAAGTATTCATGTTCATCCATATCTTTGATATACACGAACATGCCTGTATTGTCCTTAGTGACATCTTCCCTCCATCTATAAATCATAGTTCTATCTCGCATAGCATACCCTGACCCACTATTAGAAATCATTAGCGAATAACTTCCATTAGAAATTAAATGTGTTTCTGGAGTTTCCGTTTTAGCTGTAATATATTTTCTAACTATAATCTTTTGTTTTCCTATAGTAGTTCCTGATATATTAAATTTATATTTTCTATCATATACCACTCTCTTAGAAATTTTCTCTTGAAGCAATAGCTCTGTAGCTTTGACCTTTGGCAAAGTATGAAATCTTTTTTGAAGAATATTATTTAATAATACATTGTCTATTGCCATTAAGCTCATACCTTCATGATGAATCATGAAGCACTTAATAATAGCCTTAGGTTCCTCTTTTAACATTCTGTTTTTAGTGTAATCTACCGCTTCATAAAAACCATAAGTTCCTTCTAATCCTTCCAAAGCAAGGCTCTTAAGATTATCATAAGATCCTCTAAAATCAGTTTGCAGTGCCATAACAGTAGCGTATGGCGCAATAACCAATTCATCTTCGAGTCCTGACTTGAGTCCTACTCCTGCTACCCCAAATGCCTTGTATTGGTAATTTGAATTTATGTCGAAATTATAAAATGCAGATTCAGATATTCCAAAAGGCACCCCTCTTTCATTACAATATTTCTTTTGTGCCCCAATTACAGCTTTATAAGTTTCATCTAGCATTGTTTCCGGATAATTTTTCATTATAAGTAGGGGCATCATATATTCAAACATGGTCCCACTCCAAGAAACTAATCCCTTACTTTTACCCATAAGAGTCATAGACCTACCAAGCTTAAACCAGTGTTTTTTAGGAACATCTCCTTTTGCTATGGCAACAAAGCTAGCCTGCCTTGACTCAGACGCAAGTAAATCGTAATAGCTCTTACCTAGACTATCATTCTCAACGTCATATCCAATTCTAAACAGTTCTCTTTCTTCATCATACAACATTTTAAAATCAGTAGCTTCTGCCATTGAATTTAGTCTTTCTTTTAAGCTCTCAATGCTACTAATAACCACTTGAGCTTTTTCTTTTGTATTTTGCAGTAAATCTTTTAATTTCTCTAAAGATTCATCACTTTTTGACATGCCATTTAACATATTTAATATGTTGGTGGTTTTTTCTGGAATACAATTTATTGCTGTGTTTTCGATTAAGCTTTTTAAAGAATTACTAATGTCTATATCAAAGTTTTTTTCATGGATAAACTCAAACCAAGGGAAAAATTCATTTATTTCCTCTAAGAACTTATCCACATCACCTTTGAGTTTTTTATTCCAATATGGCTCCTTGCCTTTTTGTACTTCCGTAACCCTTGATGCTAAATCTACAAGCACAGTTCTCCAAGAATAAAAATCTGTTTTGTCATTGCCTAAGGTGACAATCACTTCATGATATAATTCTTTCATTTCTTTGGATTCTTCTATTTCTTCACTAGCAAGCCTTATTGTGTCTTGCAAACCCTCCACTTGCACAAGATTAAATATTGGATTACACAAATATTCTTCTAGTGATTGAGAAACCAACCAGAGATAACCAACTAAGTTCCCGCTATCCACAGTGGACACATATCTAGGATAAAGTGGAGTTTTAGTTTTAGTATCATACCAATTATAAAAATGACCCTTATACGTAACCATGTCCTCAATTGAAGTCATAATTTTCTCTATTCTTTGTGTTACTTCCATTATGCCTATATACCCTAGATCATAGGCAACTATATTTGACGTTAATTCCATACCCATATTAGTGGGTGAAGTTCTCTGGGCTAATCCATTAGGCGGATCTTCTTGATAATTATCTGGTCCAAGCCAATTATTTTCGTCATTGACAAAATCCTCAAAATACGCCCAAGTTTTCCTACTTAATTTCCTTAAAAAGATCTTTTCTTCAACCATCATTTTAAAAGTTTCTAAACTTCTATCGCGACTTATAACATATGCAATTACAGGGCTTAAAAACCAAAGCACACAGGACGGTATACTAAGAAACCCAATACTCAAACTTGAATTAAATGCTAAAAATAAAATCAAAAGTGAAATTGCACTTTCAATCCACATAAAAGCTATGAAATTTTTAAGTTTTTTCCCTAGTTTCACCTCTACGTCTGCCGCTGTCTGCCACTCTAATAAATTTTTCTTGCTTACCATTATTCTATATAATGTTCTAATTATGGCATCCAACATCATATACGCTTGAAAAGGTATAAAACAAATAATCAAAAATATTTGTTCTATAGCCATAGACCCATTTTGAATTTTACCCGATAAACTTATACCTGCAGCAGGAGAAACTACAGCTTCGGATACATCAAAAAGTATAGGCGCTAAAACCGCAACAAATGCTGCGATAACCCATTTATCCGTCCCATCAGGCAATATTCCACCTAATGCAAGTATGAGCAAAATCGTAATGGAGGGTGCGAGTAAGCTCCTCCTTAAATTATCAAATATTTTCCATTTAGATATTTTATTTATTGGCGAATGTTTTGTAAGCCAAGGTAATAATTGCCAATCACCTCTAGTCCACCTGTGTAATCTCATACAACTAGAATTGTAATAAGCTGGGTATCCATCTATGAATTCCACATCAGTAACTAATGCAGTCCTAACATAGCAGCCCTCTAACAAGTCATGGCTTAATACAGTATTTTCAGGTATTTCATCTTTTAACATATAATTAAATACATCTACATTATAAATCCCTTTTCCAGTAAAAATCCCTTCCCCAAATAAATCCTGGTATACATCAGATACAGCAGTAGTATAAATATCTATACCCGTTTCCCCAGAAAATATCTTTGAAAATAGAGTTTTGTTTGCGCTAAGAATAGACACTCCTACTCTCGGTTGCATTAAACCGTAACCTCTATCCACTTTCTTTTTACTATTATTTATGACAGCATTGTTTAGTGGATGAGCCATAGCCCCTATAAGTTTTTTTGCAGAGTCCCTTGGAAGCTTCGTGTCCGCATCTAATGTAATAACATATTTAACCTTTCTAAGGTTCAGAGAATTGCTGCTTATTACATCGTAACTAGTATTCTCGTTACCTCTTAAAAACTCATTAAACTCCATAAGCTTTCCGCGTTTTCGTTCAAATCCAATCCACTTGTTTTCTTTTTCATTGTACTGTCTATGTCTATTTAGAAAGAAAAATATCTTTTTATCAGGCTTGCAATACTTTTTATTTAAACTTTCTATGGCTAAAAGCCCAACATTAACTATTGACTTATCTTCTACTTCCTCCTCAGTATCACTATCTTTAAAGTCCCCCAGTAATGCAAAAAACAAATTTTCCTGAGCATTGGCTAAATAGTATACTTCTAAATCATTTATTAATTCGACTACCCTACTAGGATTATTTAATAGTGTTGGAATTACTACAACCGTACTATATTTTTCTGGTATTACTTCTTTAAAATCCATTTTAGGAATAAAAGAAGGAGTACTCAGAACACTCACACTCCAATTGAAAATCGATATTACTATTTCGCTACAGGGTACTAATATAACAATTATGGCAAGACAATATCTCCATAAATCTTTGTTACTATCATTTAATAGGCTACTCGCAATAATTAGACATATTATTATCGTTGTAAATATAATAATAGTGCCTATATAAAAATTTTCTACATTCTTCTTTATGCTGTTTTTGAGCCTCTCTATACCAGTATTCTCATATCCTATTTTTCGCTTTAATTTATTTAGTCCCTTATCTATCAAATAATATCCAACATGTTGTTCATAGGTATTATTTTCTGAAAATTCACTTTCTTCGCAACATTCAATAGCTTTTTTTGCTATATATGATTCTGGAAGCTTTATATTTTTAGATATCCTTTCTATTTCGTGTCTATACTTATCTCTAGATTGAAAATCCATTTCTCTATAAATATGTGAAGGATCTTCTCTCAAAATACCCTCTACAGCACTTAGCTTTTCAAAATAATTTTCCCAATTTAAACCTTCAATAACCCTTATACTATTAATGGAATTTGCCATAGATATTTCAAAATTAGCTTCCATTTGATGCTCTAATACTATAATTTCTTCTAGGCTTGTTTCCTGCGCTCCAAGCCTTTCATCTATAAAATCATAAACCTCTTTAGAATCAATACCATTATCCCTTAACAATTTCAATAATCTTTCTGTAAAATGAGAATTGAATGTAAATTTTTCATTTTCTAATAAATATATCTCTTTGACAATTTTATCTTCATTAAAAGCATTGATTAACCGCTCTGCAACTTTTTCTGCTTCTTTTTTATCTTGCTTCGCTTTAACAATTTTTTCAGTTATCCTACTAATATTTTGAATTAATGCTATTCTTAACATTATAGGAATAGCCCAAAGTTCACCAGACGTCAGTACAGCACTCCTTTGATAGGCCCTAATAAAATTCTCAATAACTGTTTCATCCATCCTACCATCGGTGTGAGATGCTATTTCTATAGCAATATGATAAACTCTTGGATAGCCCTTCATGAAACCTTTGTATATCACCGGTAAGTCTTTATAATAATTTTGTGGCATGTTATATTTTATACTCTTATACTCCTTCTCTACCAAGTAAAGATTATCCAAAAGCCATTCAGAAGCAGGCAATACATCTTTTTTATTTTTTTCTTCTTTATCCATGCTATCATAGCCATTTAAAATCTTTTCATAACTTCTATCTAAATTACTAATAAGCTTTTTCTTACAATTAGTATTTTTCACATCAGCATAATGACGTGCCATTTCGAAAGCATGTTTCTCTAAATCTTCTCTATTCACATTTATGGTTGGAACATCTTTTAGTAAATTTTCCTCTTCATAATAATTCAGATTTTTTCTTATCACTATGTAGATTAAAATACTTATTACGGCTATTGCCCCTAATGTAGCATATGGCATTATAAACACCCTTTCAACACTTTTTGTTAATAATATTTGTAAAGTTTTAGACCTAGTTGAAATTATTATCTCCAACTAATTGTTTAATTATTAGCAAAAACAACAAAAAAAACTCACAATGAAACATTGTGAGTTCTTTTTAAATGTGCTTAAGTTATCTTTTTATTAAATTTTATAAAATTTTTCAAATGATTTCGTAACATAAGTATGGTCTATTACTCCGCCTAGTTCTCTTATAGAATGCATAGCTAGAGTTGGGCTTCCTATATCTACCGAGCGTATATTTAAATGAGTTGAAGATATTGGTCCTATAGTTGACCCACCACGTGCATCAGAACGATTAACAAATTTTTGCACCGGCACCCCTGCTTTTTCACAAACTAATTCATAAACTGCATCAGAGTTACTATCAGTTGTGTAGTTTTGATTAGCATTAATTTTTATAACTGGGCCTTTGTTCATATAAGGCTTATTTGTTGGGTCATTCTTTTCTGGACTATTAGGATGAACAGCATGTGCATTATCCGCTGATATCATAAAAGATTTAGAAATTGATCTTAAAAAATCCTCACGATTTTTATCTAAAGATATTGTAATACGCTCTAATATATTAACTAGCATATTTGAGTCCGCACCTTGCTTTGTTGAGCTTCCTACTTCTTCATTATCAAAACAAACCATTACATTTGTTGCCTCTGCGGCTGGCGCTATAGCTAGTGCTCTTATTCCTGCATGTACCATTGCTAAATCATCTAATCTTGAGCTTGATATAAATTCATTGTTTAACCCGATAATTGAACCCTTTTCGTATTCATAAAGGAATAAATCAAAATCTATAATTTGTTTATGATCTACAGATAATTCCTTTGCAATGGCACTCATAAGATAATTATCTTTTTCTAATTCGTTGCTCACCATTGAAAGTAGTGGCAATGTATCCTTTTGCTTATTTAGTTCAATTCCAGTGTTTATTTCTCTATTCATATGAATAGCTAAATTAGGAATTATCATTATAGGCTTTTTAATATTTACTAACTTAGTTTCTGGATATAGAATATTTTTGTCTCGCAAAGTTACCCGTCCAGCTATTGCAAGAGGCCTATCCATCCAAGTATTTAATATAGGTCCGCCATAAACCTCTGTGTTTAATCTTACATACGTATTATCTACTACCATTTCTGGTGCTGGTTTAATTCTAAATGTAGGCGAATCTGTATGAGCGCCAATAATTTTAAAGCCATTTTCTTCGATTTCTCCCTTTCCAACTACAAACGCAATTAGTGCGGAGTCATTTTTAGTCACAAAATATTTCCCGCTTTTTTTAAGGTTCCACTTTTCTTCTTCTTTAATTTCCACAAAGCCTTCTTTACATAAATCTTCTTTAACCTTTGCTACAGCATGATAAGATGTTGGACTATCATAAATAAAATCAATAAGATTTTGGGCAAATTCTAATTCCTTATTCATATATATTCCTCCAATGAGTGTTAAAGCACATAATTACTTTGCTTATCCCCTTCTCTATTATAACAATTTTTTTAATAAAATTTCTATAAAATCCAAATAAATGCTATAATTAATTATCGAATATATGTTTAAAATTAACTTTTTAAATTATACTATATAATCAGAGGTGAAAAATATGTTATCAAAATTTTTAATTTCAAAATTCGTAAAAAATTCGGAGGATGTTAATAATAAAAAAGTAAGAGAAGCTTATGGTTACCTAGGCGGCTTAGTTGGAATTATAGTGAACTTAGTTCTTTTTACTACAAAACTAATTATAGGAATAATATCAAATAGTATAGCAATTACTGCAGATGCCTTTAATAATCTTTCAGACGTTGCTTCTTCTGTTATTACAATTCTAGGTTTTAAACTAGCTAGTAAGCCACCAGACAAGGAGCATCCATTTGGTCACGGAAGGCTTGAATATATTTCCGGACTTATAGTTTCCTTTTTAGTAATACTAGTAGGTTTTGAATTTATTAAAACCTCTTTTGATAGAGTAATTCATCCCTCAAAAGTAATATTCAAACTTATACCCTTTGTATTAATATTAGCCTCTATAGGATTTAAACTTTGGATTAGTGGATTTAATAAGACCATGGGCAAGGCTATAAAATCTTCAGCCCTTGAAGCTTCTTCAACTGATGCATTAAGTGATGTTGTTAGTTCAAGCTGCGTTGCACTATCACTACTTCTGTCTATTTGGATCGACCTTCCCATAGATGGATACATAGGAATCCTTGTATCCTTTATCATAATATATGCTGGCTACAAGCTTATTCGCGAAACTATGAACCCGCTTCTTGGTGAAGCTCCTGATAAGGATTTAGTAAACGGCCTTAAGGAAAAACTGCTTACCTATGATCATATTACCGGTGCCCATGATTTAGTTATCCATAACTATGGTCCAGGTAGATGTATGGGTTCTATTCACGCTGAAGTTCCTTGTGATATTTCTATAGTTAAAATTCACGAAATTATCGACACAGCTGAAAAAGAAATTTCTGAAGAATTTAACATTTATCTAGTTATTCACATGGACCCTATAAATACAGATGATGAAGATGTTAATGCCTCTCGTTTGGAACTTTTAGATGTATTAAAGTCTTTTTCTATAATAAAATCAATTCATGACTTTAGAATTGTAGGCGAGGGCGAACATAAAAATCTTATTTTTGATGCTGTAATTGATTTTAACCCAAGCTTTACAGATGTTGATGGACTTAACCTAGAAGATGAAATCAATAAAGAACTAAAAAAATGCTACCCAAATTATAATGCCATAATGACCTTAGATAGAGATTATTTAGGAGTCCAATAAACTTAAAAAAGTATATATTACTACAGATGCATTCTCTTCGCTAAGAACTACTTCAATGCATTTTACGTAATATATACTTTTTTTGCGCATAAACACAAATTTATCTATGGTAGATAGCAACCATTGAGTTTTATAGAATCTTAGTTTATGTAAAAAAAAATTTCGTCAAACAACTTAGGAACATTCTATTCTAGTTAATGAACCCATTTTATTGATTCGTTATAAATGAATAGAACTAATAAGAAAACTCCATCTTAACAAATTCACCATATCCTATTAGTGTGTCTTTACTATAAGTATCAACAGTCTTAAAACCCGCCTTGTTATAACATTTAATTGCCCTTTCGTTAAAAGAGCGAACTTCTAAAATAATTTTTTTATTGCCATATCTACTCTTACATTCATTTTTTAATAACTCCATAAAATTATCACCAAATCCTTGTCCACATAAAGATGGTTTTAAGCCAACCCCAATCAAAACATAGTCATTATTATTTATAAATCTAATGTAGCCATATAAACTACCAACTTCATTAATAACAGAACCAAACTCATTTTGCCTTTTTGACTCTATTGCAATACCCCAATTTTGCCTAAGAATAACATCCCATTCCGGAAAATTATATATAGAATATTTACCCTCATATTTCCAATTACATATTTGTTTTGCATAATCCTCAGTCAAATTCTCTAATTTAAAATTCATTGTACAATCCGTTACGTAAACTTTATAAAACTCTATAACAACATTATATAAGTTTATATTTACTTCCTCATTCATCGTGTCCGATTTCATAGTCCCAAAGGATACTACTTTCGTTTGCTATAACACTCCAAAGGCTTAAATTTCCCTAATATCTTAGGGTACACAGTAGTTATTTTGTGTCTATAATCAGTTCTAATATTATCAAGACTCTTATGTAACTTTATAATATTCTTTTCAAGTTTTATAATATTGCTTGTTTTAACGTAACTTCCTCCTTTTTTATTTAGTTGGTATTTATTAGACACCTTACGTTGCAATCTACGTAATTTTTTTTCTACTTTCTTATCTTTTTGACTTTTATTAATATTTTTATATGGTTCTTCTTTATTTGAGCATATAGCTAAATCTTTAATTCCTAAATCTATCCCTATACTCTCGCCAGTTAACCCTACTGGTACTTGAATTGATTCTATACCTACTGAAATATAGCCCACAATAACTGATGGTATAAAAAATAATAAAGAATAGAATGCTGTATAATGCGTTCCACTATTACCATTAGACCATGGGATTAATCCTATAAATTTTAATATATTGTCTCCATAGCATACCTTATCTTCAAAAGAAGAAGCAAATAATATTCCCATAACATATAACAATAAAGAAATTGAACCTATCCCTATTTTTTTATTAACTTGTCTCAACCTTAGCACCCCCATGCAAATTATATTATCGTAGCTGTTAATGCATTATTTATGAGACATACGAACTAATTTAACTACAAATTATTCTTTAATCTCTATTGTTTTTTACAACTTTTCAATCCTTTAGAACCACTTATCGCACAAATAGCTACTACATATATTCTCACATCTCTTTACTCTGTTGGAAATATTTTTTGTTTTTTTTTGCAAAGCATGCTTGACATTTAATGCAAAGTACACTATGCTTAAAATGCAAAGCTAACATTGCAAAGGAGAGATGAGATGAAAACATGTATTCAGGAACTACGAAAAAAACATAAATTATCTCAAGAAGAACTAGCATTAGCAGTTGGTGTTACAAGGCAGACAATCACATCCCTAGAGTGCGAAAAATATACAGCATCACTTGTCCTTGCATACAAAATATCAAAATATTTCAATTTGAAAATTGAAGAAGTTTTTAATTTTTCAGAAGTGGGGGAATTATAAAATGGAAGAATATCGAAAAGTAATAAAGAAAAAAATAGGATTTATGTTAGGATTTAATGTGTTGGCAGCTGCCTTTATCACATTAATTGGAATCTCGGAAAATATGACAGCAATAATTAATGAACCTATTACTGATTTTATACATGGGTTCCAATTAGGTATCTTCATATTTTTGCAATTTGTCATGGTAATGTACATTATGAAATATGGAAAATCATTGAAAAACGAAGATAAATTAAAGAAACTGTATATAGTTGAACATGATGAAAGAACGACACTTATTAGAAATAAAATTGGTGGCGTAGGTTTTAACTTTTCCTTAGGCGTAATTGCAACTACCGCAATTATGGCTGGATTCTTTAATCAAATGGTTTTTGTCACTTTACTTGGTGTTCTAATTTTTATGTCACTCGTAAAAGGATTCTTAAAAGTATATTACAGAAATAAATTTTAGGAGGTAGATTCAGTATGAAGAGAGGAAATTATAATAAGTATTTAATCATTGCTAGCTTTTTTGGTTTCATCATATGTTTCATAGGACATTTCATTCATTTGCCCTGTATTATTGTGGGTTTCTGCTTTGGTGCTTGCATAGCATTCTCTACCATTGGTTTATATGCTTTAAATCATGATATAAGTAAATTAAAAAACTTTAAAAGGAACCTTATCAGAAGAATTGCGAATAATTAACCGAATATTGTGTATTTTACTAATAGAGGAAGCATAAGGCTTAAACACAGCCTTATGCTTATCTTTTATATTCAAATAAGCAATTTCTTTTAATTTTATTTACATTCATTATTTTGATAAACAAACTAAACTATTGACTACTTATTTTTAAATTTTAGCAATATTACATATTTAACTAACTAATATAAAATACTAAGAAAGGTAATAAAAATTGTATAATATAATCAGATAATTCTAAATTAAATGCTTTAACTTCACACAAAACTCACACTCATACTTTATAATTAACGGAAGAGGTGTATATATGAATGAAAAAATACTTGTAATTGAAGACGATATAGATATACAAGAAATTATACGTGAATTTTTGTGTGCAAGTGGATATGTTGTTGAAGTAGCTGAAGATGGATTAAAAGGTATTGATATATTTAATTCAAGTAAGTTTGATTTAGTGCTTCTAGATATAATGCTTCCTAAGATTGATGGCTTTGTTGTATGTGAAATTATTAGAAAAACATCTAAAATTCCAATTATAATGCTAACTGCTTTAGAAGAGGAAGAAGATCAAATAAAAGGTTTCGAATTAGAGATAGATGATTATATAACCAAACCTTTTTCAGTTAATCTTTTAATTAAAAGAGTGGAAGCTGTAATTAGAAGAATAAATGCTCAAGACGAAGAGTTAAAACTTAGCTTCGAAGATATTCTAATTGATACTACCTGCTTTAAGGTTTGGGTTGGTGGAAAAGATATAGAACTTACATCTAAAGAATTTGAAATTCTAAAGATATTTATTGAAAATAAAGGTAGAATTTTAACAAGAGAGATAATATTGAACCAACTTTGGGGATATGACTTTTATGGTGATGCTAGGGTTATTGATACTCACATTAAAAACCTAAGGTGCAAGCTAAAGGTTGATTATATTAAGACGATTAGAGGTGTTGGCTATAAACTTGAAAAATAAAATGAAAAAAAGTATTACATTTAAGATCTTTACAATCACATCTATATTGCTAATAGCATCAGCCATATGCATATATTTAATAATATACTTTATGTTACCAATTTATTACTATAATTATAAACGAAACAATGTAGAAACTGGACTAACGAAATTAGCTAGCACTGTACAAAGCCTTTCAATGGAAGAATCAAAGAAATATTTTGATGAATTTAATTTAAAATATACTGTTAGTTTGAATGTACAAGATATGAAAGGAAATATAATATATCCACCTTTAAATATTATATCTTTTGGTATATCTCAAGATACTGATATACCAAAAGACTCCTTACCACTTCCAGACAAAACATTACTGCGGGGTAGTGTAACTTCAACCATGTCTAAAGAAGTTATCAGTCTTGTTCCAAAACAGATAAAATTTTCAGAAGATAATGAAAGCTACACTATAAATGTTATCATTCCCTTGCAGCCTATAGATGAAGCTTCAAAGGTTTTATTAAATTTAGTGCCCTTAATTGGAATTGTAGTCATTATTATATCAGTGGTAGGTTCCTTTATATATTCAAAGAAAATTACTAAGCCCTTAGTTGAAATAAATAAGAATGCTATACAATTGGCAGCTTTAGATTTTGAAAAAAGCTGTGAGGTAAATAGTGAGGATGAAATTGGAGAAATTGCATTAAGCTTAAATGAGTTAGCATCCAATTTGCAGCATACAATGGATGAACTTAAAAACACTAATTTAAAGCTTTTGGGTGATATTGAAAAAGAACGGGAAATCGAAAGGAAAAGAAGAGAGTTTACTGCTACAATTTCACATGAATTAAAAACTCCTATTACAATAATCAAAGGTCAACTTGAAGGTATGCTTGGAAATATAGGAGTTTATAAGGACAGAGATAAATATATGAATAGATCCTTAGTAGTTTTGGATGATATGGAATCAATGGTTAGAGAAATACTTGAAATTTCAAAATTAGAAACTCATGGGTTTAAACCACAATACACTGAAATAAATCTATCCTATCTGATTAGCAATTGTCTTGAAAAACTCAGCTATCTTATAAGTCAAAAGGATATAAGTTTAAATACAAAAATAGCTGAAGAACTATGTTTTCAGGGAGATGAAAAACTAATTAAAAAGGCCATAGCTAATATTATTAATAACTCCATCACACATACAGAAAGAAATGAGAAGGTTCTTATAAATTTATATGAGGATAATTATCTAATAGTATTAACTGTTGAAAATGAAGGTGTACATATAGACGAAGCGGAATTCGAAAAGATCTTTAACCCTTTTTATCGCATAGAAAAATCTCGAAGCAGGAGTACTGGTGGCAGCGGGTTAGGGTTATATATAGTAAAAAAAATACTAGAGGCCCATGCTTTAGAATATAAATTTAACAATACTCAGTCGGGAGTTTGTTTTAAAATTATCTTTAACAGAAGCAATTAAGCTTCTGTTTTTTTGCGCCCGGCATGTTAGCACCAATTTATGACTTTCACCTACTTCATTCACGGTAAAAACATTTTAACTTCACCTTAACTACATAATTAAAAACTATAATAACATAAGAAAGATAAGAAAAAGAAGGAGGGTAACAAATGAATTTTATTAAAAGAGCAATACTAAGTGTTACTAAAAGGAAAAGTAAAACTGTACTATTAATTGTGATGTTTTGTGTTATAGCTAATATGGTGCTAGCTGGATTAGCTATACAATCAGCTACTGCTAAAGTTGCTGTTCTTGCTAGACAAAAACTTGGAGGGTCTGTATCTATTGAACTTGATCAGGAAAAGATTCGTGCTAAAAATTCAAGTGATATTCCTAGGCTAAATATGAAGGATATGGATAAACTAAAATCCTTAGAACATGTTAAATCATATAATTATTTAACGAACTCAATTGCTATGGCAGAGAACTTTAAACCTGTTAAAGAGGAAAATAAAAATGAGGTTGAGCCTGGCCAACAGGGAGGTATGAGTATGAGTATGAAACAAGGTGAAGATGGTGAAGAACAAAAGATACCAGATTTATCAATAGATGGCGCTTTATTTTCAAATCTTTATCCCGCTTTTACTGAAGGAAAAAGTAAACTGATTGAAGGACGACATTTAAAAAGTAGCGATGAAGGAAAAAATGTAACAATGATAAATAAAAAACTAGCAGATGCAAACAATTTAAAACTTGGAGATAAAATAAAAATAAAAGATAGAGAAGGAAAAGAAACCTTAGACTTAGAAATTGTAGGTTTATTTACAGATGATGGAACCGAACATACTCCTATTATGGATGCATTTCCTTTTATGAATCCTTCTAATACAATATATACACCTAATTCTGTAGCATCTTTAATGGATTTTTCATCTAAAGATACTTTTAAAGTAGCTACTTATTTCTTGGATGATCCTATACACATGGAAAATTTTAAAAAGGCTATAAAAAATTCTGGCATAGCACTAGATGATTTCAAAATAGATGCACAAGATTCGTTGTATAAAAAGCTGATGACACCTATTGAAAATGTTGGATCATTTTCAAAAACCATAGTTATTATAGTCGCCATTGCTGGTACAGTAATTTTATCACTTTTAATAAACTTATCACTTAAGGGCAGAAGATATGAAATTGGTGTATTGATGTCTCTAGGAGAAAGTAGATTTAGAATTATTGGTCAATTATTATTAGAATTAATAATTGTTGCTACCATAGCTTTTAGCATAGCTACATTTACCGGTAATAAGGTATCACAGACAATGGGTAATACTTTATTACAAAATGAAATAACTGCAAATAAAGATAAAGATGCAAACTCACAATCTGTTTCCTCTCGCAACCCATTTGAGATGTCGGCTCATCCATCACAGAATGATGATATTGATACTATAGACAACATGGATGTTAGCGTGAGTTCAAAAGATTTACAAAAATTATATCTAATGGGATTCATTATAGTGATTTTAGCAACATCAGGTTCAGCAGTTTCAATACTTCGATTTAATCCAAAAACCATATTATCTAGAAATGATTAGGGAGGTTGTATAAAAATGAATACAATATTAGAATTTAAAAATGTGAGTTATCATTATCAGGATGGTTCAAAAAAAACAACGATTTTAAAACAAATAGGTTTTAAGTTCGAAAAAGGAAATTTTTATACAATACTTGGCTCCTCTGGTTCAGGAAAAACTACATTTCTTGCTTTAGCTAGTGGATTAGATACATCCAAAGCTGGAGAGATATTATATGAAAAAAAGAATATAACAAATATAGGGCTTACTAATTATAGAAATAAATATATTGGTATAGTATTTCAATCCTACAATTTAATACCTTATATGTCAGCTCTACAGAATGTTTTAACAGCAATGGAAATAACAAAGAACAAAATAGAAAATAAAAAACAAAAAGCTTATGATTTACTAGAAAAAATGGGCTTAACAAAAGATGAAGCCCATAGAAACGTATTAAAGCTAAGTGGTGGACAGCAGCAGAGAGTAGCAATAGCACGCGCTCTTTCCTCAGAAGGAGATTTAATAATTGCAGATGAGCCAACTGGAAATCTTGATGCTGATATCGCAAGTGATATAGTAACTATATTTAAATCACTTGCTCATAGAGAAAATAAGTGTGTTATAGTAGTTACGCACTCTAGTGAAGTAGCCTCTCAGTCAGACGTTATACTTAGACTTAAAGGTGGTGTGTTAGTTAAAGCTTAAATTTTATTAGAGAATCCTTTTATATGAAATCCCCCCAGCCTAAGAGGTTGGGGGGATCTCACTATCAGATACAGGCGATATTCATGTTAAAAACATTTTAACTTCACCTTAACTATATAATTAAAAACTATAATAACATAAGAAAGATAGGGAAAAGAAGGAGGGTAACAAATGAATTTTATTAAAAGAGCAATACTAAGTGTTACTAAAAGGATAAATAAAACTGTACTATTAATTCTGATGTTTTGTGTTATAGCTAATATGGTGCTAGCTGGATTAGCTGTACAATCAGCTACTTCTAAAGTTGGTGATCTTACTAGACAAAAACTTGGAGGGTCTGTAGATATTACTCCTAATTATGAAAAGGCAACTTCTCAAAAATCAGCAGATGATCTACGTAAGCTACATATTAAGGATATAGATAAACTAAAATCCTTAGAGCATGTTAAATCATATAATTATTTACAGGCAACAAATGTTATGGCAGAGAACTTTAAACCTGTTAAAGCGAAAAAAGATGACACTAAGGATGCATTGCCTGAAGGTACGTCTATTCCTGATTTATCATTGGAAGGTACTTTATATTCAGATCTTCATCCTGATTTTACTGAAAGAAAAAGTAAACTGGTTGAAGGACGAAATTTAACAAGTAGCGATGAAGGAAAAAATGTAACAATGCTAAATAAAAAACTAGCAGATGCAAATAATTTAAAGCTTGGAGATAAAATAAAAATAAAAGCTCAACACGGAGAAGAAACTTTAGACTTAGAAATTGTAGGGTTATATACAGCTGATGAAACTAAATCTGATCCTAGGATGGCTGATTTTATGGATAAATATAGCTCTATGAATCCTTCTAATAAAATATATACACCTATTTCTGTAGCATCATCCTTAGGTGATTCTTCATCTAAAGGTACTATTCAAAAAGCTACTTATTTCTTGGATGATCCTATAAACATTGAAAATTTTAAAACAGATGTAAAAAATTCGGGTATAGCACTAGATGATCTCAAAATAGATGCACAAGATTCGCTGTATAAAAAGATGATGGCACCTATTGAAAGTGTTGGCTCATTTTCAAAAACCATAGTTATTATAGTCGCCATTGCTGGTACAGTAATTTTATCACTTTTAATAACTTTATCACTTAAAGACAGAAGATATGAAATTGGTGTATTGATGTCTCTAGGAGAAAGTAGATTTAGAATTATTGGTCAATTATTATTAGAACTAATAATTGTTGCTACCATAGCTTTTAGTATAGCTACATTTACCGGTAATAAGGTATCGCAGAAAGTAGGTAATACTTTATTACAAAATGAAATAAAGGCAAATGAAAAGGAAAAAACAGAATCAAAATCACAATCCGGGTCAGTGACGATGGGAATGAGTGGTGGACTAAAGACTGATGCTGATACTGATGCTATAGACAAAATAGATGTTAGCGTGAGTTCAAAGGATTTACAAAAATTATATCTAATGGGATTCATCATAGTGATTTTAGCAACATCGGGTTCAGCAGTTTCAATACTTCGATTTAATCCAAAAACCATATTATCTAGAAATGATTAAGGAGGCTTTATAAAAATGAATACAATTTTAGAATTTAAAAATGTGAGTTATCATTATCAGGATGGGTCAAAAAAAACAACGATTTTAAAACAAATAGGCTTCAAGTTCGAAAAAGGAAATTTTTACACAATACTTGGCTCTTCTGGTTCAGGAAAAACTACATTTCTTGCTTTAGCTAGTGGTTTAGATACATCCAAAGCTGGAGAGATATTATATGAAAAAAAGAATATAACAAATATAGGGCTTACTAATTATAGAAATAAATATATTGGTATAGTATTTCAATCCTACAATTTGATACCTTATATGTCAGCTCTACAGAATGTTTTAACAGCAATGGAAATAACGAAGAACAAAATAGAAAATAAAAAACAAAAAGCTTATGATTTACTAGAAAAGATGGGTTTAACAAAAGATGAAGCCCATAGAAACGTATTAAAGCTAAGTGGTGGACAGCAGCAGAGAGTAGCAATAGCACGCGCTCTTTCCTCGGAAGGAGATTTGATAATTGCAGATGAGCCAACTGGAAATCTTGATGCTGATATCGCAAGTGATATAGTAACTATATTTAAATCACTTGCTCATAGAGAAAATAAGTGTGTTATAGTAGTTACGCACTCTAGTGAAGTAGCATCCCAGTCAGACGTTATACTTAGACTTAAAGGTGGTGTGTTAGTTAAAGCTTAAATTTTATTAGAGAATCCTTTTATATGAAATCCCCCCACCTATGAAGATTAAATCATTCCGGCGACTTGATGTGAAAAATCCATATTGAGTCGCTGATTTTAATTTGCAAATTAATTCTACTCATTAATGTTTTGTTGCTTTATCTTAATCTCTGGCACAAAATCAATGATTATTTTGTACTTCTAATTTTTCATAACCATGTCCTTTTTCTGGTTCTTTCCTATATTTATTTTTAGTTTTTCAACTGAAAACGGGTTCCCATGTGCTGGGAATATTCTCTGGCAATTTTCAGAAATTATTTTTCTCCAACTCTCATAATATTCATCAATATTGCAAATAAATAACTTTAACAATAAATCTTTTGCAAGATAAGACATTACTACTTGAACACTACTATTTTCTTTCAATATTCTATTTAACAATCCACAATGATCATCATGATGATGCGTTAGTATAATATGACTAATATCAGATAATCTAACACCAACTGATTTTAATCTTTTACAGAATAAATCCCAATCATATTCATATCCTGTATCAATTAAAATATATTTGTTTTCAGTTTTTATTAAAAAGCAATTAGTCACACTAAGCTTTAATTGGATAATTTCCATTTTGGTACCCCTCCATTATTAATATAATTTTGAAATCCCCTCTAAGTTAATAGATGCTATCAAGGTTCATAATCCTTATTTAATTAGTATTTTCAAATATAAATCTAACTTTACTCTCCTTAGAAAAAAACTAAACACTAATATTGAATAAATTATATAATTAATTACAGTTGCTATTGCGGAGATGCAATATTAATGACTTCGGAAGGAGATTTATACTCCCACTGAAGTTTTCTATTTGTTATGGCATGTAACCCCCACTTATAGAAGTGGGAGACTTTCCTTCTGAAATGTTATTAAACCAAGTGATTTTACCGATTGGCGACCTATAACTGTTAAAGGTTGGTCGTAACTGAATGACACTGTTTACACGGATTCGCCCCTAGAATATGATATGGTGGAATATCTTTTGTTACTACAGAATTAGCTGCAATAATGGCACCATCTCCTATATGTACACAAGGCATTACGGTAACATTTTGTCCAATCCATACATCATTACCAACTACAGTATCGCCTTTTAGAGGCATATCTTCAAGACTAGGTGTAGCTTTTTCCAAATATTTCCCATAATATTAAATGGATATGTTATAATATTTTTTGATTTGCATAATAAGAAGATTATTCACTTATGAAATGTTCAAACCCCTCAGCATATTTTGTAGGCGAAAACTCAATTATTTCGTATTCGGCAATTTTATTAATATAAAATGGATCTTCTTTAATTATTGTTTTAACTTCTTCCCTATTCTTTGCATTACAAAGAATTACTCCACCTACCCTCGGATTTCTTCTGCCTGAACAAATAAACTTTTGTAATGAATAATATTTCTCTAAATGTTTTATATGTGGTTTTAATTCTTTTTCAACTTCCTCAAGTGGCTTTATATACTTCAATACTAAAATAAACATTAATATTCCACTCCTAAAAACTATTTTTAATCAACCTTATTATACGATTATGACCTAACTATGAAAACTGTCGTTAAATCCAAGTAACATCTAATGGGTTACGATCTACCAGTCGCTTATAACCATATTGGGGATACCCAACCATAACTGCACCTGTTAATACTTTATTTGTTGGAATGTTAAACAATTCCATCAACGGATAATAATTATCAAACGCACACATTTCAAAGAGTCCGGCCCAACAACTGCCTAACCCAAGGGTAGTTGCAAACAGTTCCATGTAGGCAAAGGAAAAAATCGTATTTTCTCTACCGTTTCTAATTTCTTTTGGAGCCATTGCTAAAATTAGATTTGGAGCATCACGTAATACTTTATCTATCCCAGTTTCTCTGTAATCACGAACATGATAAGGAAAACTCCAGTGGTGCAAAGGATTTTCAATTTGTGCTTCCATCCATTCTATGACAACCTCAGTAGCTTTTTTCAGTATTTTTTTATCTTCTACAATTATATATGATATTCCTTGCTGGTTACTGGCGGTAGGTGCAAAACGTGCAATATTAACTAATTTAATTAATTGTTCTCGTTGCACGGCCATGTCTTTGTAACAGCGAATTGATCGACGAGACCTAAGAAACTGTTTAGCAGTTTCTTCATTTACAACCGGGAACTTTTTTAGATCGGTCTGGTTATTTAAAGGTGTTTTGATATTGTCAATTGCACTGTGAGGGCATATGGCAACACACTGCCCACAGGCTATACATGCTTGTGGCTCAATTGCTACAGGACCATTTTCTCCCATACCCAAAACTTTTGGTGGGCATACTTTCGTACAAATTCCACATTTAATACACTTTGCTTGGTTTACTTTAATTAATTCCATTGGTATTCACCCCTATTTTGTATATTCATAATTTCCAAAATGCACCTCCAATGGTATAATAATATATGATAATATCTTTATTTGCAAGTACACACCTATTAGTAGCATAGTACCCATTTACATACTGTTCATTTAAAATCAATCAAATTTAATTGATTAATCAGAACTAATGCGAATTATATCTATTTTACTGAAGATAATGCTCTTTTTTTTATCAACATGAGTCACAGTCATTTATAAAAAATCATTTTTTCTTAAATTGAAGCATCACTATCTTTTATTAATGTTTACTTCTAATTAATAAAGTGGTACTATATAAATATAGTACGAAACTAGAACTATACCAATATAGTACTATACTTTAAGGAGGAACTTATATGAAAAGCAATAAAAATGTTTTTAAGGAGAATTCAAAAATAAATTTTAATAAACAAGCTGAATCTTACGATAAAAGTGCTAATGGTAAATTCGTAGCTCCGATGTATAATGAAATTATTAACAGAATAATGCTTATTAAGCCTAAAAAATTACTAGATGTTGGATGTGGCACAGGAAATGTATTGATGAAATTAGTTGAAAATAGTAATATAGAATTATATGGCTTAGATATTTCAGAAAAAATGATTGATATGGCTAAAAAAAATCTTGGTAATAGCGCAGATTTAAAAGTTAGCGATTCAGAATGTATGCCTTGGAAAAATAATACTTTTGATGTGATTGTATGTAATGCATCATTTCACCATTATCCAAACCCAGATAAAACATTATTGGAGATGAAGAGAATATTAAAATCTAATGGAACATTAATTATTGGAGATCCAACCGCACCAGCAGTTATTAGACAAGTATTAAATTTATATTACAAAAGAAGTGATACTGGTGATTATAAAATATATTCTAAGAAAGAAATTGAGGACCTTTTAATAAAGACTGGATTTAAGCCATTTAATTTTAAAAAAATAAACTATAAGACTTTTGCTATTAATGCTAATATAAAAAAATAAGCAATAGATAGAAAATAAATTTTGGGGTGAAACTATGGATAAAGAATATAAACGACAAGTAGATGAATTAAATAAGTTATCGCATTCTATGCTAGCTGAATCTAATTATAAGGATATAGAATCAAAGTTTTTAAGGATACGGGGACTGAACACTAATGAGCTTTCAATACTTAGAATTATTTCTGAAAAAGAAGATGTTATTATAAAAGATATATTAGAAATATTAAATGTACCTAAAAGTACATTAACTAGCATAATTGATAGATTAGAAAAACGCGATCTTATTGTTAGAGCTATTAGTAATAAGGATAGAAGATCCTATAAGCTAGAACTTACTGAAGAAGGTCACATGGCACAAGATGAACATCTTAAATTTGAAGAAGAGTTTTACGGAAAGATAATGATTTCTTTAGATACTTATGAGGATAGAGAAAATTTATTAAAACTTATAAGAAAGATAGCATACAATATTTCTAACTAATAGCAGTAAATTATCGTGAAATTTTAAAATTTAATGCTAATTATTAATTGCCCAATTCTCTAAAAAATTAATTGTCTCATTCCATGCATCAATATTTGCTTTTGCCCAACTGTCTATATCGACTCTGGATCCTTTTAATGATGGCATAGACTGAAATGGTACTGTTAGCATATGACCTGACTTTTCATAGGTGATATGTTTATATTCATATTTAAAATTTGATTTTTCAAGCAACTTCATAGCCATTTCTGAATGCATTTTTGAAGGCCATATGGAGTCTGATTCAGAGGATATCATTAGGATAGGTCCATTTATTTTATTAACGGCAATTATGGCTTCGTCAGTATTTCCTTCATCAATCAGCTTTTTGTACATCCATGACAACGCACCCTCTTTATTTTGCAACATTTTTATTACTAATTGCAATATAATAGAACAACTGAATTTCAGACAAGAAATTTCTTCACCTTTATACATCCATGAAGAATGGTGTGCTGGCAGTCCACCCATTTTTATCCCTTCATATGCATAGCAGCTAGGCATATTGGCAATAACACAAGTAATATCCTTGAATAAAGAGGCTGCCAAAAGAACCATTTCTCCACCCTTAGACCTTCCATACATTGCTATTTTGTCTTTATTAACAGTATCTTGTTTTTTTAGCCATGTTATAGCATTTTCAATATATTCAAGTGGTACACAATTAAGATTTTTGGGTGTTCCTTCAAGTCCAAAATAACAAACTGCTAATGCAGAATATCCCTTCATAGCTAAGATTTCAGCAATTGCCTGTGCTTTTTCTATTCTTCCGTCGCTTCCACTTACAACAATTACTACTGGCCTCTTCATATTGTTTTTTGAAGTAAAATATCGTGCCAATAGATTATTTTCTACTACATCTACGCTTTTAATCGTTTCATCGCAGAATATTCTTATATGCTCTTTTGATGTAATGGCTTTCCCATTCCTCTCCACCGTGCATGTAATGGTATATTTTCTATTTTCACTAATATCGCTTAATTTTTGCATTAACTTGCCCCGATGATTTTCTTTTACCTTCATAGAATAGAACAACCCCATTTCATTGCATGTTTTATAGGTACCATCAATAGGTGTTGTGTTTACTAAATCTATATTTCCATATTCATCTGCTATAAAAGTCGCATAAGCATCCCATAATGTGTTATCTCCTACTTTGCGAATAGACGTATTAATACAATAGTAATCATTGCTTACAACGCGAATTGTCACCTTTTCATTTTTTAACAAACCGCTTATTTTTATACTCACAGGTTCATCTGCCCTTGACATTTTTGGTGTAATGTTTATTTCACAATTATTATTATTCATGTTTCCTCCTCTACTTTTCTTTGATAGTGACTTTTTGTTCATATCCTGTCCAATTACAGCCATCATAGGTAGCCATTTTTTTTAACAGCATCCATAATGTTTTTAATTCCTCTTTATCAAAATCTTCAAATACCATATTCATAAATCCATTTCCTTTTTTATAGTAATCATTCATAAATTCGATGCAATTTTTGGTTATTTTAATATTAACTGCACGTTTGTCTGTTTCGCTTTTTTCTAAAAAAACATAATTATTTTTCTCTAGATTTACAATAAGATGTTTTACATTCTGCTTAGAACAACCCATCTTATTTGCTATCTGATTATAAGAAGCCTGATTTTCTGGCAAGTGTAGAATTGTCATAAGTACCATCCATTGGCGCATTGTTATTCTAACATCCACCTTATCACCTTGTACTTGAATCTTATTTGATAGGTAAAAAATCGTTGAGAAAATTTGCTGTATATAATAGTGATCCATTTGTTACCTCCTTAGAATTAAACACAAACCCGGTCAAGTAGACAACATGTTGTCCATTTGCAGTGTATATTAACTTCCATAAAAAGTCAATGACAATTTTGTAAGTTACTATTATTTAATGTACAAACATACTATATATCCAAAATTGTATTACATTCGTTTTGCTATAAACATATTTAAAGATATTTTAGAAACTTTAGTAGTCATGATAATAATTCTTTTTTAAAAATAGACAGTATATTGACAAGTTTTACATGTTCTGCTATTATTATTTTAGACAGTATAATGTCTTAAAGGAAAGGGGCATATTTATGGATAATTACAGAGATCTATTTTTAATGCAGCAAACTTACGCTACACTTTTTTCTCTTAACAATAAGCTTCAGGTACAAGGCGATAAATACTTTGAGAGCTTAACGTCAAGACAGTTTATGGCAATGATTGCAATTATTCATTTGGCGGAAGATGAAACAACAATCAACAATATTGCGAGAAAGTTAGGTACCACCAAACAGAGTGTTAAACAAATGATAACTATTATCGAAAATAAAGGTTACATTATCACGATGCCGAGCCAGAAGGATAAGCGTGCAGTGAACGTTAAAATTACGGAATCCGGAAAACAGATCATGATGGAATGCGGTGAAAAAGGAATAAACTTTTTCGCAGATGTTTTTAAAGACTTTACCACGGAAGAAATGGAAATATTGTGGAGCCTATTAAAGAAACTGTATCGTTTTGACGGTGAAGAGCAGGATGGTTTTGAAGAAGATGCTAGTTTAAACGCGGAAGAAGAAGTAAATGACGCTCAAACGAGAGTATTAAAGGAAGCTCAAGCGAGGGCATTAAAGGAATTTGAAAGACGAAGAAATCATTCTCGAAATGAGAGGAGCGATGAAAATGAATAATATTGTTACAGTTAAAAATTTAGAAAAAAGTTATAATAAGAAAAAAGCTGTTGATGGAATAAATTTTGTAGTAAATAGAGGTGAAATTCTTGGACTCTTAGGTCCTAATGGGGCGGGCAAGAGTACAATTATCAATATCCTGGCCACCATATTATCGCCTGATAATGGCGAAATAACTATTTTGGGGCATGACTTAAAAAAAGATGTAAAAGCCATCAACCTGGGAATTGGAATAGTTCCTCAGGACCTGGCCATTTATGAAGAAATTACTGCCGAGAAAAATGTACGTTTTTTTGCAAGTCTATATAAACTCAAAGGAAATCTGCTGGAAAAACAGGTCAAGGAGGCCCTTGAACTCGTAGGTCTTTACGATAGAAAGGATGATAAGCCAAAAACCTTTTCAGGCGGCATGAAAAGAAGATTAAATATTGCTTGTGCCATTGCCCATAAGCCAAAACTTATTATCATGGATGAACCCACAGTTGGTATCGACCCCCAATCAAGAAATCATATATTGGAATCAATTAAAATCCTGAAAAATGAAGGTGCAACAGTTATCTATTCCACGCATTACATGGAAGAAGTGGAAGCGATTTCTGATAGAATCATTATTATGAACGAAGGAAAGATTATTTCTGAAGGTACAAAAGAAGAATTAAAACAGGAAGTGAATGATAAAATCACATATTCCTTTCATGTAAACAATTTAAATGAATTAAGCAATAATCATTTTTCTGGAATTGATGGCATAACAAAAATTAAAATAACTGAAAATGTGATTAAAATAACTGCCAAAAAGTCAAAGGATAATCTCAATGAAATCATATCTATAATCATAGCAAAGGGCTGTAAGATTGAAAGTATGAGCAGTAAAGAGGCATCTCTAGAAACTGTATTTCTAGAACTTACCGGAAAGAATCTAAGGGATTAGGAGGAAATACATGAACTTTATAAAAATAGTCAAATTTGATTTTATGAATATTATTAGAAACCCAACTCTGCTAATGTTTAACACTATATTTCCAATAATAATGATTGCGGTTATGGGTTTTGTAACAAAAGGTAACTATGGTTCAGGGCATGTAAGTTCCTATGATTATTATGGAGTCACAATGATGATTTTTACAGCGTTATTCATTGCCATGACAGCTTCCAATACATTTATGGAAGAAAGGGTAAAGGAAGGTAATACTCGCATAGTATATGCTCCCGTTTCAAAAACTGAGATATATCTATCTAAATTGATTGCTACTTATATTTTGGGTACGGTTTCATACAGTGTTTTATTGCTTGTAGGACAATATATTTTTCACATTAACTTTGGAGGAAAAAACATTCTGTATATTATGTTGTTAATCAATATATTTTCGTTATTTGGCTGCTCTGTCGGCACCATGTTCTGCTGTATTTTCAAAAGTGAAGAAGGAGCAAATTCTGTAATGCAAATATTTTTGTTTTTGTTTATATTTTTGGGTGGCTTGTTTTTTTCTGTAGCTAGTCTTGGAACTATCGTGGAGAAAATATCTTATTTATCGCCAGTCAAGTGGGTTACAGAATGTACATTTAAGGTCATTTATGATAATGACTTCAGCATATACCTCCCTACTCTTCTCATTGTGTTGTTTAGTAGTATCATCTGTATAATAATATGTCAAATCACTTTTAAACCGGAGGAATATGTATAATGAATGTGCTCAATCTATTTAAAAATAGTTTAAACAGGATTTTAGCAAAAAAAGAGATAGTTATAATTGCAGTGGTCATTGTACCACTTATGATTGGAGTTGCTGTATTTTTTTCTGGAAAAATGGAGATGAGGCAGCACATTGCTTTAGTAACAAATCATGCACAGAGCATTCCCAAAAATGATAGGATTAAAATTGATGTAATGAATGAAAAACCGGCTACTTCGAATCTACTTTTGGGTAAATATGCTGCCGTTGTGGAAGAAAAAAACGATGGAACCTATGAGGTAACAGGTATAAAAAGCAAAGCTGATAAGGAACTCATAGAAAACTTTTTTAACTTCGGTAAAATTCCCAAAATTGATCAAAGTAGACAAGCTAAAAGAGGTGTTGGAACAAACATTTTAGGGTTTATTCTAATGATTGTTTTAATGCAGGGGGTTGCTTTGACAATCCTTTATCCAGAAGATAGAACCCTTAAAACATTTAGGCGGATATTAACGACACCCGTAAGCGAAAAGCAATATATTTTTGCACAGGGAATTTTTACATTTTTATGTCTTTATATACCCACCTATCTAGTAATTGTTATCACAAAGGTGTGTTTTAATATAAAGATTGGATTTGGCCTTTTAATGCTAGCAATGTTAATTGGAATTCTTACTGCCCTCTCAACATCACTTGCTTTATTTATTTCATCAGTGCTAGAGAGAAACATCTCTTTAGTGGCCAGCGCTATATATGTAATAACTTGCATATTATCAGGCTGTTTTTATTCCTTTACGGGGAACAATAAAGTTCTTGATACCATTTGCAGTATCATCCCGCAAAAATCATATATGACACTGATTCAAGGGATAGAAAACGGGAATGGAATGTTAGAATTTAAAGGACAACTTATATATTTACTTATTTGGATTGTTGCACTCTGGCTCTTAGGAAGTATTATTACTAAGCGAAAAATGAGGCAAGGCATCTATTGAATCATATAGTAAGTAGTAGAAATATTAATTGGTAGAAAAATTTGTTTGTGAAAATTTGAAATGAAAGCATACAACATAACGAGAATGTCACATTCGTTAGTTTAGTCATATATATCTTACTTTAAAATATTCGAAGTAAGATATATATAATTGTGCTAAATATTTGAAATTTATGTTAGTATTTAATATAATTTAAAATAAATAATGTTAATTATTAATAATTATGAATGTGAGGCACTTCTATGAAAATAATGATATTGGGACTTGGTGTTATCGGTACAACCTATGGCTATGCTTTTCAAAAATCAGGTCATCAGGTTGAACACTTTATAAGGGAAATTAAAAGAGACAATGCACCAAAAATTCTTGACATAAAAATGCTCGATGGCAGATATAACAATAAGGGCGAAAATAAGAAAGACACATATAATGTTACTCTTTCACAGCCCAACAGTAATTACGATTTTATTTTAATTAGCGTATCTGTAGGTAAATTGGAGAGTGCAGTAAAAACACTTAATGAAAATAATATAAGCGGAACAATTATTCTTTTTAATGGTATATGGGAAGAACGAGTCAGCGTCGACAAAATTATGGGTACCCGAAAATATATTCTTGGTTATCCAATTGCAGGTGGCAGTATTAAAGATACCCTTTTAGATTGCGTACTATTTGACCATATTATGATAGAAAGTGAACAGAAGTCAAATATAGACAACTACTCAAACCTTATTCAATTGCTTGATAGCGCTGATATTAAAGTGGAAGTTCCATTTGATATGATAGAATGGATTTGGTTACATATGGCAATCAATTCTGGTGTTATCACCACTGCTTCAAAATACGGTAATGTGTCGGATATAGCCCAATCCGCAAGAAATATTATGAACAGCGCATCTGGTTTAAGTGAAGCTGTATTGACAATTCGTGAAGCAGTCAAAATTGTAAAGGCAAGAGGTGTTTCACTTAATCATTATAATAACGAATTAATTAAATACAAAATTCCGTCAAAGCTTGCTGGGATGATTATGCAGCGAATGTTCAAAACAAATGAACTGACAAGGCGTATTATGGAACTTCATTGTAATATGGAGGATTTAATTTATGTATGTAAAAGCGTTTATAACTCCGGAAAGGAGCTTGGAGTAATTACTCCATTACTTTGTGAAAAATATGAAAAATATATTATTAATTTGCACACAAAATAAACATTATAGCTTCTTAAAATTTATATTAATGGAATTATTTTGACCTTCCATTAATATAAATAAAAATCATTCAACATAATAAGATAAAATGTTTATCTCCCCTGAATTAGTGACTTGCAACAAGAAGCAAAAAAACATTAAAAGTTTACTTTGCAAGGCGCTCAGAAGGACTTTTTATATTTATAGATTAAATTCCTCTGCAACAACCTTTATAGCCTTTAATTTATCTCCAGTTTTAATAGCACAAGTAATTCTTATTTCTGATGTAGTAATCACTTTAATTCTGGGTTAAACAAATTTAAAATGGAAGCTGCTAAAGATGTAGGCGTTAATCTTTCAGAAGGATATAACGAGATTTAACTTCAAGAAAAAATGGCTCTGTAGGCGGACAAATGGTTAAAAGAATGGTTGAATCTTACGAAAAGAATTTATAATTAAAAGGGGGCCAATTAGCTCTTCATTATCCTTAAGTAAACTATAAAGTAAAGCCTCTATAAGGTTACTATACAATCATTTTCCGCTTCTAATATTAAAATAATTAATTTCTTAATTAAATAGGATCATAATTAATGCATTATAAATAAATGTGGTTGTTGTAGATGATCCTGTACAATTCTTAGAACTTCACCGAATCTTTGATAATGAACAACTTCTCTTTCTCTTAGAAATTTTAACGGCTCTATTACATCTGGATCATCAGCCATATTAATTAGATATTCATAAGTAGCCCTTGCCTTCTTTTTCGATTTCTTCAAGACTTGAGCATTTCATTAGCTGCCTAACCATACTAGCAACCATTTCCATGTGAGCTAATTCTTTAGTATTTATTGTTATAAATTTAATTAAAATATATTAAATTTATAACAATAGATATGTCAGAATAGAAGATAAAAAAGTTTGCAAATTTTACTATTTTAGCATGCTTTTTTTATTTTGATTTTCTTATGTAGACAAGTTATTGTAATACAAAGCTCCAATGTTTAAATTTACAAATTATTCCAAGGTTTAATTGTTTATTAAATGCACATAATAAATCGTAAAAATTATAAATTTGGAGGTATTGATATGAGAAAACTTTCAGAGGGTGAACTATTATCCTTAACAACCTTGCTAACTATGGAAAAAGATGGGTTAGCCGTGTCAAAAGTTATGAAAAATCTAATTAGTGATGAAGATTTAAAAAGACAAGCTGAGACTGGTGTTT
This sequence comes from Clostridium sp. CM027, assembly GCF_024730565.1. NCBI lineage: Bacteria > Bacillati > Bacillota > Clostridia > Eubacteriales > Clostridiaceae > Clostridium > Clostridium sp. CM027. The sequence goes on along the minus strand of NZ_CP077725.1, from coordinate 3,345,146 downwards.
TAGCAGCAGAAGGAAGAATAAAAGGAGTACAACAATTTATCAATGAAAATCAAGTAACTATAGGCGGTGTAAAATAATATGGGAATAATAACGGATAATATTGTAAAAAACAAGACAGATATTAATGACGAAGTAATAGTTGGAACTATGATTAGTTCAGCAAAAAGTGCAGCAGATGCGTATCTAAACGCAACTATGACCAGCGCTACCCCTGAATTAAAAGCTATATACTCCTCTAGTTTAAATCAAATAATAGGCGGGCATTCAGCATTAACAGAGCTTGCTGTAAACCGCAAGTGGGCTTCACCTTATGATGCTCCTGCGCAACAACTAGCTATGTCCTTTAGTAAATCTGAAACTACAGTTAAGGCTAGTAAATAAAACCGTTCCAAAACAAGAATTGAGCGTAAAATTGGAGTTATCTCAAAGTTTTAGGGTAAAAGATCAAACCATTAAAGATTTATTTCTTGATATAGGTTCGGAAGAGCTAAGTCATATGGAGATGGTGGCGGAAGCACCAAGTTTTGAAAACCCAAGAAAGTAAAAAATATATATAAAAAAGAGCATCGTAATGGTGCCCACTGAAAAACAAAATTTTAATAACAGCATTAAGACTTAAAATGGATATGGATTTTCCATTTTAAGTTTATTTTTTATATAAGAGCATCCATAAGATCCCCACATTAATATTTGGAATTTCATTTCCGATATAATTTGCTAGTTGTGAGTTAGTAGCTACCATAGCTTTTAGAATTAATACGGTAAAAGCAAGCAATTCGAGTAAAGCTACAATTCCAGACATTGCTATTTCCCATATATATCTGAGAATTTCATATAAAATCCCCATTCTTTTTCTGAAATTTTACTTAAGTCAACAGATTTTGCACGCTTAACCTTTTTATCTATTTTCTCCCACATAACTTTCTTTATTGCATTAATTTGCTCATTGCAATTATTAGCTAGTAATTCCTTTGAAAGAATTAATTCATTATTAAGGGGTGTAGTCAATAACTCTTCTGATGTTTCAATTATTGATTTTGCAGTAATATCCTCTTCTTTCAATATTACTGCACAGCCGTGATTTACAGCGTATTGTGCATTTAACTCCTGTTCACCTCGGCTACTTTTTCTAGAAAGTGGAACACAAATCATTCTTTTACCAATTGAAATACCCTCAGCAATTGCATTTGAACCACATCTAATAATCACTATATCAGATATAGCATAAATCAGAGACATATCATCAACATATTCATATTGACGATATCTTGCATCTGCAGGTAAATTGTTATTAAGTTTTCCTTTTCCACAAATATGAATAATATTATACTTTTCAAGAAGTTCGGATAAACACTCCCAAATCTTATTGTTAATTGCCGCCGAACCAAGGCTGCCTCCTAAGACCAGAAGAGTGGGGTTGCAGTTTTTGAAGGCTTTATCCTCAATGCATTCGTTTTGCACATTTAGTAATTCAGGACGTATTATCATGCCACAATAACCTCTTTTTTTACTAGTGACTTGAAATTTAGTACTAGGAAAGGTTACAAATACCTTTTTCGCAAATTTCATGCAAATCCTATTAGCAAGTCCAATAGTAACATCGGTTTCCCTAATGACAGATGGAATATGTTGTACCCAGCTTGCTATAATAACAGGTACCGAAACAAATCCTCCACCTGACATAACAACGGTCGGTTGTTCTTTCCTAATAATCTTATACGATTGATAGATTCCTTTTAAAACCCTGAATATATCTGTTACATTCTTCAGGGAAAAGTATCTACGAAGTTTACCTGTGCTAATAGCATGATAAGTAGCTAATCCTTGATTTTCAATCATTTCTTTTTCTATACCATGTCCAGAACCTATATACACAACTTCTAAACCTTCATTTTTCAGTAATGGTATTAGAATTTTATTAACCATAGCATGTCCAGCAGTTCCTCCACCAGTTAAAACAATTTTCATTTAAATCCTCCTTTAAATATTAGCTGCTTTTAAAAATTCAACAGTTTGCTCATAACTTATGACCGCATCTTGAGAATGATATAAGAAATTGTTATCTTTCTTAATAAAGTCGTTTATGATCCAAGAATGCCTGTCCTCAGCTTCAATAATGTACAGTTCATCATTCACACAGTAAATATGTTTTGTTTCTTCCTGCGTTGCTAAACATTCATTATTTTTTTCGCCTGGCCTTAGTCCAGTCACTACAATAATTGATTCATCTAATCCATATTTATATACTAAATACTTTGCAATATCATAAATCCATAACGATGGCATTCGTGCTATAAAAATTTCTCCTCCAGCACCACGAATTGCAGACTCAATTAATAATTCACAAGCCTTAGGAATATTAATAAAAAAGCGATTCATATCCTTATCTGTAAGCGTTACTGTCTGTTTTTCACTAATTTGTTTTTTAAATAATGGGATTACACTACCTTCACTTGCTAAAAGGTTGCCACATCTGAAAACAATAAATTTAGTTAATATAGAATTTTGGTTTGCAGCCAACATTAATTTTTCTCCTAACAATTTTGTACATCCATAAGTGCAATTTGCGTTTACCGCCTTATCTGTTGAAATATAAATTACCTTTGCTACCTTGTTAGCATTAGCACAATCAATTATATTGTTAGTACCTATAACATTAGTAAGAATAGCTTCATTAGGTGCTGTTTCACAAATTAGTACGTGCTTTAGAGCTGCTAAATGGAAAATAATATCACAATCACTACTCGCCTCTAATAAACGTTTTTTATCTCTAACATCTCCTAATACTATTTCTACACGTTTATCTGATAATGTCCTTTTTATTTCAATCATTTTCGCTTCATTTCTAGCAAAAATTCTAATTTGTCTAACTTCCATTTCTAGAAGCTTATGAGCTAACGCGTTACCAAAAGAGCCAGTGCCACCAACAATCAGTATTTTTTTATTTTTCATAATATTCCCTCCATGCGTTTCCTATATTTTCATTATAAGAAACATATGTTACAACTATGTTACAACATTTATTTTTATAAAAAAAGACTCCGCAACTAAAAATTGATTTGTATATTGTGAACTGCACCCTATTGTAGGCTATATCCCCTTAAAGTAGACGGATTAAGTAGTACTAAATATATTGTAACAACTTAAATCCTAATGAATAATATAGTACAAAATATATTATAATTTCAAATATCGAGTTATTAGTAATATAAAGATAAGCGTTTAGATGATGAAGATGTAGTTTAATTATGCAACTATTATTAGATTTTTAGATCAAGGAGTGATTTTCGCTTGAAATATTCAATACTTCGGAGATATTGAAGAAGTGATAAAAATGAGGAGCGGTAAATATGAAAGTAGTTATATTATGTGGAGGTAAAGGGACCAGATTAGGGTCATCTACAGAAACTATTCCGAAAACATTAGCTTTAGTTTCTGGGAAACCAATTATATGGCACATTATGAATATTTATTCAAGCTATGGCTTTAATGACTTTATTCTTCCATTAGGTTTTGGTGGTGATAAAATAAAAGAATATTTTTGGAATTATGAGTGGAAAAACTCTGATTTCACCAAAGAACTAGGCAGTAATAATATTTCTTTTTTTAATAAGCCTGCTAACTGGAAGGTGACTTTTGTTGATACAGGAACTGATACAATGACTGGTGGAAGAATTAAAAAAATTGAAAAATTCATTAATGAAGATACTTTTATGTTGACCTATGGCGATGGATTATCTGATATTAATATAAATAGTTTACTAAAGTTCCATAATGAAAAAGGACAAGCGGTAACAGTTACTGGAGTAGAAAGAAAGAGCCAATATGGAATTCTAACTGAAAAGGATGGTATTGCAACAACCTTTGACGAAAAATCAAAATTGGATGGCATAATAAACGGAGGTTTTTTTGTAATGAATAAAAAAGTTTTTAATTATATAGAAGATGACGATAAATGCATTTTTGAACAGGGTCCATTGAGAAACCTTGTAGAAAGTGGAGAATTGGCGGTTTATAGTTTCAAAGGTTATTGGACGGCAATTGATACTAATAAAGATCTAATTTATGCAAATGAGACATGGAAGTGAGTAAAATAAATAAGGAGGATATGGACGCAATTTATGCATTTTTTTCTAAGGGGAAATCTCGGTTTAATAAACATGAAAATGAAAATCATGATATAAAAAAAGATAATAAAAAGGATGAAAAAAGCAAAGACAAAGATAGTAGAAAATATAAAGAAGAATATGAAGAAGAAAATAAAGAAGAAGATATTGAAGACTATAGAGAATCAGATATAGAAGAATACAAACAAAGATGTTCCTTTTGTACAATAGTTAGCAAGGATTATTTAATAAAGACCTTAACTTTTTACTATTCACTTGAGAGGAATAGTGAAAATTTTCATCTATGGATTTGCTGTATTGATGATATTATCTATTCATCCCTTTCAAAGATGAATCTCAAAAATGCTTCTCTTATTCATTTGAATACAGTGGAAGACCAGCAACTGCTCGCTGTAAAAAACACGAGAAAAACAAATGAATATTGCTGGACATTGAAAGCAGCTGTTATTCGCTACGTGCTTATGAATTACAGCGTAAACTCAATAATATACTGTGACAGTGATATATTTTTCTTCTCAGATCCACAGATGGTATTTGATGAATGGGGTGAAGCTTCAGTGTTTTTATGTCCCCAAAGGGATCTTGAATGGGTTCACAAAATATATGGAAAATTTCAAGCAGGATTCATAGGTTTTAAAAAGGATATACAAGGATTGAATTGTCTTAATTGGTGGAATCAAAAATGCATTGAATGGTGTTCCGGGGAACCTGACTCTGAAATGGGACGATGGGGAGATCAGAAATATCTTGATAAAATCACAGGAATGTTTTCAAATGTAAAAATTTCAAGAAATCTTGGAATAGATGCTGCACCATGGAATACAATTTATAATAATAATTTCAATATTACCTCAAAGGATAATGAAGTCTTTATTGAAGGTGATAAGTTAATAGCATATCACTTTGCATGTCTTTCAATATTTAACGAAAATGACTATGACTTATGGACTTTTAATTATTTAGAAATAAGTTCTGCAATTAAGTCCAATATTTATATCCCATATATTGAAAGTCTAAGGAATACAATCAATGTTATAAGAAACAATCTTAATGAAAAAGTAGAGGGTTTATTTAATAAATCTGATTCTAAAGAAGCCCAGACATTATTTAAATACTCAGATCTGACGTTAGCCATGGCCCGCTATAACGATTTTTATAGCTTTTGTACTATAACTAGTAAGGCATATTTATTGCAAAGTATGTCACTTTATTCTTCGCTGAAGGATAAAATCGATAATTTTAATTTATTCATCTGCTGTATGGATGAAATTTCTTTTTCTGTATTAAGTAATCTGAAGCTTGAAAATACGATTATTATTAATGTTAGCGAAGTAGAGGATATGGAATTACTTCATGTTAAAGAAACCAGAAATATGCAGGAATATTGTTGGTCGCTTAAAGCACCGTTGGTCCTTTATATTTTAGATAAATATGCTATAGATTCAGTTATTTATTGTGATGCAGATATATTCTTTTTTTCTGATCCGATGGCGATCTTCAAGCAATGGAAGGATTATGATACACTAATTTGTCCTCAGAGGGATTGTCCCGAATTTGAAAAGGTACATGGACATTTTCAGGCAGGCTTTTTAGGTTTTAGAAACAGGAAAAGTAGTCTAGCTATTTTAAATTGGTGGAAGAAAAAATGTATAGAGTGGTGCTCAGATAAACCTGATATTATAATGGAGAGATGGGGAGATCAGAAATATCTAGATAAGGTTCCAAATTTATTTTATAGCATAAAAATATTAGATGACCTAGGTATAGATGCAGCTCCATGGAATCTAATTATTAACAATGATTACAAAGTTTACAACGATAATAATACTGTTTTAATTGATGATCGAGAACTTATGGTTTATCACTTTGGCAGTATGAAAATATTTGATGAATCTGTCTTTGACTTATGGAAGCTAGATCCTTTGATTTTTAGCAAAGAAATAATCGATAATATATATATTCCATATTTAGATGCTTTATGCAAATCAATGGAAATATTAAAGTCATCAGGCCTTGTGGATCTTAAAGAATTATTTAGTAAAGAAGAGGTCACTAACGCTAAGAACCTGTATAGATTTCAATCGTAAATGTAAACCTTTCAACCTGGAGGTATAGTATATGGAAGAGGTTAGTCTTGCTGGTAAGAGGATATTGGTAACTGGTGGATTTGGATTTATAGGCTCTCACCTAGTTAAGAGGTTATTGAATGAAGGCGCAGAGGTATCTATTATAGGAAGACAGAGCAGCCAAACCTGGAGACTGGAAGAGCAGTTAAAAAATATATCAATCTATGAGATTGATATAACTGACAGTAAAAAAATTGAAACTTGCATCAAGGATATATGCCCTGAAATAGTATTTCATTTAGCAGCTTATGGTGTAAACTCAGCACAAAAAGAATATATTAAAGCTGCAAATATTAATATTTTAGGAATGATTAATATTTTAAATTCATTGAAGGACACCGACTGCAAAAAATTCGTTAATATGGGTAGCTGTGCTGAATATGGAGATAGGAAAGATCTTATGAAGGAAGATATGTATCCAGAACCTGTGAGCATCTATGGAAGTTCTAAAGCTAGTGCAACTATAATCGCTCATCAGATTGCCAGAGAAAATAATATAGATATTATAACCTTAAGGCCCTTTGGTATTTTTGGGGAGGGAGAAGAGAGACATAAGATTTTTTGTCATATAATACTGTCAATACTGGAAGATAAGGAGGTAAGACTAACATCTGGTGAACAATTACGTGATTACTGCTACATTGAAAACATAATTGACGGATTGGTTATGTCTGCTAAAAGCAATTTAAAGAGCAATATTTTCAATATAGCAAATGGAAGTCTTTTTCCTTTAAAATACTATATAGATCTTATATTTAAAAATATTAAAACAGATAGGGTCCCCTTATATGGGACAATAAAATACAGAAAAAATGAAATGTGGTCACCTGGTGCGGATATAAGTAAGATCCATACTGAATTAGGCTGGAGTCCTAGAATAAGCCTTGAGGATGGAATTGTTAAAACAATAAGGTGGTATGAAGAAAATAAAGATATGTGGATTAAGCATTTACCATAGGATGTGAAAAAAATGTTAAAAGACCTTGAAAATAATTATAAAAATAAAAATGTTTTAATAACTGGTCATACAGGTTTTAAAGGATCATGGCTAGCTATTTGGTTAAAAAAATTAGGAGCAAATGTTATTGGTTATGCACTAGATCCCGTCAGTGTCAAAAGCAATTTCGTTTTATCTGAAATTAGCAATGATATTGTTGATATAAGAGGAGATATAAGAGATAGCAAACATCTTAATGAAGTTTTTATGACCTATGAACCAGAGATAGTTTTTCATCTTGCAGCACAACCACTCGTTAGGTACTCCTATGAAAACCCTAAAGAGACCTATGAGGTGAATTTTATGGGCACTGTAAATGTATTGGAAGCGGTGAGGGCCAGTAAAGAAACAAAAGCTTTAGTTATTATCACTAGTGATAAATGTTACGAAAATAATGAATGGATGTACAGCTACAGGGAAATAGATCCCATGGGTGGTTATGATCCGTACAGTTCTAGTAAGGGTTGCGTTGAACTTTTGGTTTCCTCATATAGAAATTCTTTTTTTAATACAGCTGAGTATAAAAATCATGAAAAAATAATTGTAACAGCACGGGCAGGTAATGTAATTGGAGGTGGAGATTGGGCCATCGATAGAATTATACCAGACTGCATCAGGGCACTAGAAAATGATGAAGAGATTTTGCTTAGGAATCCAGGTGCTGTAAGACCCTGGCAGCATGTCCTTGAACCATTATACGGATATTTACTTTTAGGAACAAAAATATTAAAAAAAGATGTGGAGTTTTCTGGAGCTTGGAACTTCGGACCTGAAGCTCAAAATGTCATTACGGTTCAGGAGGTTGTCAGAAGACTTGTCAAAGAGTGGGGCAATGGAAGCTGGAAACCTTTAATCCTTAAGGGAGATTCATTCCATGAAGCAAGCTTACTAAGTCTTGACATTAGCAAGGCTAGATTCTGTTTAAATTTTAAGCCTAGGTGGGGCATAGATGAGACAATAGAAAAGACTGTAGAGTGGTATAGGAAATATAAGGATGAAAAGGTGATTGATATATGCGAATCTCAAATTAATGATTATTGTAGATAGAGCTCTCATTCTAGGTGCATTAATATCAATATGGAGTGAAACTTAGGGTTCTAAAAAAAAGAATAAATAATCTTTCCAATCAGATAATATTTATAAAATATTACAATTTTTAAGAGAAGTCCAAAATGGCTTCTCTTAAAAATTATTATCAGGGTCGTACTTTAAAGAGCCTTTAGGTAAATTATGTTTAATACTTAACTATCGTCTAACATGTTATATTTATAGATTAAATTCCTCTGCAACAACCTTTATAGCCTTTAATTTATCTCCAGTTTTAATAGCACAAGTAATTCTTATTTCTGATGTAGTAATCATTTTAATTTCAATATTGTTTTTGTTAAAAACTCTAAACATTCTAGCCGCTACTCCAGAGGTTGTCTTCATGCCTAGCCCCACCACTGAAAATTTAGTTATCTCTTCATCAACTATAACTTTATTATCTGCTATTAAGTTATCTATAATTTCTAAACTATCCTTTAAGCCTTCTTTAGGTATAGTAAATGATACACTTACCTTTCCATCTATAGGTGATGTTTGACTTATCATATCTATATTGATTCTTTTACTTCCTATAGCTTCAAATATAGTAGACAATATATTCACATCTTTAGGTATACGCTGAAGTGTTACTGCAACATCCTCATCACTAGTTGCTATTCCTGTTACTGGCTTATTTTCCATATTCATATTTTTTACCTCCTTAATTACAGTTCCTTTAATATCACTATTACTAAGCCCTACATATATAGGTATGCTATATTTTTGAGCAAGTTCTATAGACCTTGAATGCATTATTTGAGCTCCCAAACTTGCTAGCTCGAGCATCTCCTCATATTCTATTTCATCTAATTTTTTAGCTGCGCTGTATGCTCTAGGATCTACACTATATATTCCAGAAACGTCCGTATATATTTCACATCTGCCATTAAGCTTCACAGCTAAAGCAACTGCAGTAGTATCAGATCCACCTCTGCCGAGTGTTGTAATATCACCTTCCCCATTTATTCCTTGGAATCCAGCAACTATTACGATTTTGCCTTCTTTTAAGCTTTTTTTAATCCTGCCACCGTGTATATCTTCAATTAACGCTTTACCATATTGTCCACTAGTCTTAATCCCAATTTGGTATGCAGTATAACTTATGGCATCATATCCAAGTCCCTTAATTGCCATGGCGAGTAGTGCACTTGAAATTATTTCACCTGTTGATAATAGAACATCCAATTCTCTCTTATCTGGTTTTTCTCCTATACCTTTTGATAGAGATAATAAATCATCTGTAGTGTCCCCCATAGCAGATACTACTATAACTAAATCTGTATCTTCATTTTTCCTCTTTACTATACTTTGTGCAATTCCTTTAATTTTCTCTGTAGTTCCTACAGATGAACCTCCATATTTTTGAACAACTACTGCCATAATTAAATCACTCCTATTATTTATCACCTTCGGTGCTATTATCACCTTCGGTGCTATTATCACCTTCGGTGCTATTTATCACCTTCGGTGAAATTTAGAACTTTATATATTGCTTCCAAAAAAAATAAATACAGCAAAGGAACACCTTTGCTGCATAAAATACATGTTTTTATACAAACTTCGTGTACCTTGTAGCTCACCACTGAAAAATCAGTGACAATTTTACATATATTATATGCAATCTCAGAAAATAATTTCACCAAATACATTTTCTTCGGCCATAGCTCCTTTTCTTATTCATCTTAGCCTGTCAGCTCCGAACAAGTACTCTTAGATACAGCACCTCTACCCTAGGTAGTTTACTTATTAAATTAGTTATTATATTATCACAGTATGTTTATAAGTACAAGCATTAATTACAGATGTTCTTACTAAAATGTCTATCTCCCCTCTCAGGCAGTATTGCAACAATGTTCCCACCTTCAATGGATTCTCCAAGTTTTATTGCAGATACTATGGCAGTCCCTAAAGAACTGCCTACAAATAGCCCCTCTTTACATTGTATCCTTAATTGATGGCTGCAGTTTTGCGAAGATATTTACACCTTCTTTTACACCCAAATTATTTAGCTTAATAAGTGGTGTATTTCCTATAATATTTAATATACTATTTATATATCTCACTGCTAAGACCTCTACTTAGAACTAATTTTGCATATTCTTTTGCACCATTTAAGGAATGATCTCTATAATTTCCACATTGAACTTCATTGGCTGCCGGGATTTCCTCTGTTTCTATCACCTTTTTCAATCCATAATTTAGGGCTTCTATAACCCTATCTACACTGACATCATTCCATACGATCATGTAAAAACCTGTTCTACATCCCATAGGTGAAATGTCTATAATTCCGTCCATTACTTCTCTCATATATCCAGCAAGCAAATGCTCTAAAGTATGGATAGCTGATATATTCATAAACTCCTTGTTTGGTTGCATAAATCTTAAGTCAAACTTTGTTACTTTATCACCCTTTTCGCCTATCTTTACCTCACATTTTCGTACAAAAGGTGCCACAACCTTTGTGTGATCTAATGAAAAACTTTCAACCTTAATCATTTACCCTTACCTCCTTATTTGCTACTGCAATGAAAATGCCAGTTTCAGTATATTCGCCTTTGCTAGAATAACCTTTGCATCTTAAATCTGTATTCTCAATGTTTACTATATTAAACCCTGCGCCAGTTAACCACTCTTCCATCTGATTATTTGAAAAACCAAGCCATTCGTCAAACATTTCAGTCCTTGCCCACTGCCCATTATGCTCTTCTACATCCGATATTATTAAAGTCCCACCTTTTTTAATTATTCTGTGCATCTCTTCAATAGCCTTTTTAGCATCGCTCACATGGTGAAGAGCCATATTAATGAAGACCACATCTACAGATTCATCAAACAAAACCAAGTTGTCTATGGAGGATTTTATTGGATATACATTATCGAATTTTTTAGTTTCCATTAATTTTTTGGATTCTTTAAGCATATTTACTGATTGATCTATAGAAAACACAATGCTTGCATCTAAGGCCAGCGCTAAGGATAAAAATCCAGCGCCGCATCCAAGATCAGCCACTACCTTATCTTTTATACTTACTTTGGATAATACCTTGTACTTTAACCTTTCATCAAAATACTCACTTCTTATTACGTTCCAACTTTTAGCTATTTCGTTAAAATAATCTAATGAACTCATAATATTACCTCCATTTATTTTTTTTAAGTTTAAATTTTACATTTTATACTTAAAAAATAGTGTTAAGGCCAAGTTTTTTTTAAAATTCAAATATTTTTGGTGTCAAAAAAACACCGTCTCATTTTATAGAGGCGGTGTTATTACACTCCGCGGTCCACTCTAATTAGATATAGAATCTCACTTAAATCCAAGCACAAAATGCTTTATCGCTTTAACGGGCGAACCCGTAGTACCCTACTATAATTTCAGGTCCATGCTCCAAAGGGCACTTCATATATATTTAGGTAAAAGCTTCTCAGCATCGCTTCCTCTCTGTACCCATGCAATATACTACTTTCCTTTTTCATTGCATTTCCTAGTATTCATATTGGAATGGTTATATTTTTATTATATGCCATATTTTATTTTTGTCAACCTCAATTTAAAAATAATAATTTACTATTATTCAGAATATATACAAAATATTTTCAACAAAAATATAAAATAATTATAATCAATTTCAACATCTATGAATAGTATGTATTGATATGATGAAATGGAGTGTGATATTATGCAAGGTACTATTAAAAATTTTTTCCCCGGTGGCAATACTTCAAGAGGATTCTATTCCTACTATAGGTATATACTAGGTCAAGATGAAGCAAGAAGAATAATATGCATAAAAGGAGGCCCTGGAACAGGTAAATCATCCTTAATGAAGAAAGTTTCTAAATACTTCAATGAAAAAGGCTACGATATAGAACAACATCACTGTTCTTCCGATAATAATTCACTAGACGGAGTAGTTATTAAAAAACTTAACGTTGCAATACTTGATGCAACAGCACCTCATATAGTGGATCCTATAAATCCAGGAGCCGTAGATGAAGTTCTAAACATGGGAGATTGTTGGAATGAAGAAGGCTTTAAGAAATATAGGCATAAAATAATTGGCATAAATAAAAAAGTTGGCAAAACTTTTAAAAGGGCCTATCGATTCTTTGGAGCAGCTAAATTAGTTTATGATGATTGGCAAAACTATAATGATGAAGCCTTGAATATTAATAAATTAAACATACTGAAAGAAAATCTAAAAGAATCTTTATTCACCACGCCACCATCTACTATAGGCTATGATAGACATTTATTTGCTACAGCCTTTACACCTAACGGTATTGTCACTTATATTGAAAACTTAAGCGCAGGTTATAAAAATATTTATGTATTAAAAGGCGGACCTGGTACTGGAAAATCAGATGTACTAGAATTTCTATCCACCGAAGCCTTAAGGCGTGGATACAATGTAGAAATTTTTCATACGCCACTTATCCCTGAAAAAATTGAGCATATATTGATTCCTGACTTAAATGTTGCCATTTTGACCTCTAATGAAATAAATAATTCAGATCTTCCAGGTATTGTAATTGATATGGAGGATTGTTTAAATCTAAGTACACTTGAAAATAACAAAGATGAAATAGAATATGATGCAACTGAGTTTTACACGCTATTAGACAAGGGTTTAGCTACAATAAAAGAAGCTAAATGTCTACATGACGAGCTTGAAACTTACTTTATACCAAATATGGATTTTTCTAAAGTGGATGCAGTATTCACAAAGATCATTAAAAAGATAAACGAGTATGAAGAAGATTATTTAAATGATCCGTATACAGATTTTTAGTTAAATCGTATATGATAAATTCATAATCCTCATAAATACAAGTAAAAAGAATATTTATGAAAATAATCACCTTTATATAACTTCCCTATATGAAAAAAAGATGCTCTACTTTTTTTTGAAAGTAGAGCATCTTTTATATATAGATTTTAATTTTTTCTATTCTTCTTTGTTTAACTTGCTCTATTTTAAATATTACATTCCCATATTCAATAGTTTGGGTTTCATTTTTCTTTGGAATACATCCTATAAGGCTAATTAAAAAACCTCCTATAGTATTGTAATTCTTCGACATTAAATTTAAATCAAGATGATCATTCAATTCGTCTAAAGAAAGTAATCCATTCACTATATAAGTATTATTATCAACTTTTCTTATATCAGGTTCGTCATCATCATATTCATCTTCAATATTTCCCATAACTTCTTCTATAAGGTCTTTAATAGTAACTACCCCTGAAAATCCTCCATATTCGTCTATAAGTACTGCCATATGATTTTTAGATATTTTTAATTCTCTAAATAATTCATCTATATTTTTACTTTGATAAACAAGGTAAGGAGAATGTAATATATTCTTAATGTTTACATTTTCAAAGCCCTTAATGCGAGCCTCCATTATAAAATCTTTCATGTGAAGTATTCCTATGATATTATCAACATCACCGTCATATACTGGCACTCTTGAATACTTTTTCTCTAATAACTCATCTAAGAACTGTGTAACATGATCATTTATATCAATCAAAAACACTTCAGTTCTTGGAGTCATAACTTCTCTAGCTGATTTATCATCGAATTCGATAATGTTATTTATCATCTTTTTGGCAGTTTCGTTTATAGCGCCGCGTTGTCGTCCAACTTCTATAAGTGATTTCATTTCCTCTTTTGATAACTTCTCCTCTAATTTTTCACTATTAAGACCAGTAATCTTAACTAAAACATCAGTGGATGCTGAAAGTAGCATTGCAAAAGGAACCAGCAGCTTAGATACATAGAAAACAGGCACTACGCAAAACATTGCAATAGCTTCTGATTTTTGTAGTGCTACTCGCTTTGGAAACAATTCACCAAACACAAGTGTTATATAACATAGACCAATTGTTATGCTAGCTAAAGCAATTTGCTTACTATAAGGTACATTCAAATTGTTTAAATATCCTGAAAAATGATTAGATATTCCAGTAGCCGCAGTTGCAATAGAAAAAAAACCAGCGAGCATAATTCCAATTTGAACAGCCGATAAAAACTTTGTTGGCTCCTCAATAAGTTTTACTAATAGCTGTGCTTTTTTGTTATCCTCTTGCGCAAGATGCTTAATTTTATTTTTGCTAAGTGACGCTATTGCCATTTCCGCCGATGCAAAGAATGCATTTATCAGTGTTAAAATACCAATTGTTATAAATTGCGCCATTATATTATTGGGCGCAGGGTCAGGGTCTGAATCCATTAAAATTCCTCCTCTTAAATAAAAACTTTTCATACTACAATAATATCACAAATATTGTATTCTTTATTGATAATATGAAAATTAATATTTAATTATATCTAATTTATTGCAATTATTTAAAATAATGTATGTTTCGATCTATACATAAAAAAAACAAACGCATACTGCAATATGATATAATATTATAATCAAATGAACCAACCCAATAACATTATGATAGAAATCATAGGAGGTAAATAAATGGATAAATCAAAAGTATACTTTACAAACTTAAGAACAAAACCAGGATGCAATCTATTAGATAAACTTCAAAAACTTGTGGTAGAAACAGGTATAAAAAATATTGATTTCAAAGATAAATTTGTAGCTATAAAAATTCATTTTGGAGAGCCAGGAAATCTTTCTTACATTAGGCCAAATTATGCTGCAAGTATTGTTAAGCTTGTGAAAGGACTAGGCGGTAAACCTTTCCTTACTGATTGCAATACACTATACACAGGAAGAAGATCTAATGCTGTAGACCATATTGAAGCCGCTATGGAAAATGGTTTTAATCCGATTTCAGTTGGATGTAACTTAATTATAGCTGATGGATTAAAGGGTGGGGATTATAGAGAAATCCCAATTAACCAAAAACATTGCAAAACTGCTAAAATAGGTTCAGCCATTGCTGATTCAGATATAGTTATTTCTATGACTCATTTTAAAGGCCATGAAATGACTGGGTTTGGTGGATCATTGAAAAATTTAGGTATGGGCTCAGGCTCTGTTGGCGGCAAGCTTGAAATGCATTCTGCATCAAAGCCATTTATGAAACATCGTAAATGTGTAAGCTGTGGTCAGTGCGTTAAAAATTGCCTACATGAAGCAATTACCTTTAATGAAGATAAAAAGGCAACTATAGATTATGATAAATGCGTAGGCTGTGGTCAATGTGTTGCCGTATGTCGCTATGGCTGCGCAACAGTAAAGTGGAATGAATCTGCTGATAGCGCTAATGAAAAAATTGCAGAATACACCTATGCAGTTATTAAAGATAAGCCACATTTTCATATTAGTTTCATTATGAATGTTTCCCCTAATTGTGACTGTTCACCGGAAAATGACGTTGCAATTGTTCCAGATATAGGAATAGCTGCATCCTTTGATCCAGTAGCCTTAGATCAAGCCTGTGTTGATATGGTTAATAGTGCAATTGCATTAAATGCAACTGAACTTTCAGATAACCACTATCATGATGGAGACGATAAATTTTCTACTATACATCCTGATACAAATTGGAAAGTTGGACTCGACCATGCAAAAGCTATCGGAATTGGAACTGACGAATATGAACTAGTAACAGTTAAATAAAAAAGTGCATCAGTATAACTTTCTCCTGCGTGACTTGAAATAAGAGATTGAAACGTGAAATTTCATTAAGGAATTCTAATCTTTTGCAAATATAAAATTCTCTGACGCTCACATTCGGCTTACAGCCGGTTCACTAGCCTGCCCTCCAGTCAGGCTCACGAGAATTTTATATTGGTAAAAGAAGAATTTCTAAATGAAATTTCAATGTTCCTGCTCTTCTTATTGCGAGTCACTTCAGGAGAAAGTTTATACTATTATGCATATCTATCTTCAAAGGAGAGACCCTTGCGTTACCATGGGACGATATTGTCGATCGGGAAAACATCAGTTTCCTATATAATAAAAAGTTTTTATGAAACTAAATAATTATAATCTAAAAATATTATGATAATACCTATCCCAAAGTAAGTAATTAACTAACTTTCCTTCTAATTCTTAAATAGTAGCCTAGAGATTTTACAACAAAACAACCAAATTCAACCATGCATATCAACATTACTATTAACGCTATTAATCCTGTTCGCATTACTGGAATACCTTCTAAATACATTTTTATGTTAAACCCGATTATAACTAAATACATTATAATTAAAGGTATAAATAAAAAGCAATACACCATACACTGCTTTTTTGCATGTTTAAGTATATGACTAGTATCTGAATATAACGCTGGCTTTTCATCCCAATATTCTTTTCCCCATAATGTATGTTTTGTAAAATTTGAATAACTTGTAAATATCATTTTCCACCCACTAGACTTATGAAATTCGAAATAACTATCATTTACAGTAATCTGAAAATCCAGAGAATATTTAACGTTTCTTGGTTCACCCTTCATAAAGTAAAAAGTATTACCTGATTTGCTCATTCTATACAGGTTATAACCCTTTAGTTCCATGTTTTCAAGCCATTCCTCTGTTATATCTGGAGAATAAAACCAACATAATTTAATTTTCTTAATAACTTTTCCATCTTTACGTAATTTTCTCTCTTCTTTATTATCTAAAATTGTGTCTTTAGGTCTTGTAAAGTTTAAATTTAAATCTGTATTATTTTCATTTCGAAGCTTCTTATCTGATTTATTAAGTTTTATCATAATGTAGACTAAAAAAACCAAAACTAATACAATTAACATCATTGATAATTTAGCTCCTGGCATAAAAGTAGCATTTAAAGACTCATCATTAAGATTAAAAAGTAACTCCGTAAGAAAAATCATTGGCACTATTGATATAATTATCCACATTGAAAGTAGTGTTCCTATAGAGTATTTTATAATACGACTTCTATTTAATAGACTTTCTCTTGAAGGATGTATTTTTATTTGAGATTTATCATTTTCATTCGCTAATATGTTCCATTTTTTCTTTGAAAAAGCACTATACCATCCATTTTTTAATAATGATTGCGAAGCACCATTAATTCGCGATTTATTATATCCAATTCTATAGTATATTTCTTTGCTTTCACCTTTTTCAAACACAAATACTTTAGTTACAGCTTTAATCTTTTTCAGGTGATAACCTTTGGCAGACATTTTACACAACCAATTTTCAGTTTCTATAATATCAAGGCTCCAAAATGGTCTAAATACCCTTTTACTCATAAAAGTCCCCCTCAAATCTTACTGCATTTTTATAAATTTCCTTTATTCTCTGTATTTCCATAAGAATAAGTTTCTTACCTATTTCCGTTATTTCATAAACAGTCCGTCTTTTGTCGTCTGAAAAAACAGAAATTATGCCCTTATCTTGTAACTTTGTAAGGGTTCCATAGACCGTTCCTGAACCCAACTTAATTCTACCCTTCGTTATCTCTTCCACATGTATTATTATTCCGTAACCATGTCTAGGCTCCGCTAAAGATAGCAAAATATAATAAGCTGTCTCAGTCATAGGCAGGAATTTTTTAAATACCTTATCCATATAGCTCCTCCATATTAACCTTAATTCTAGCTGTTGTATGTCACGACGTGACATGTCTCAATTCGACTATATCATATTACTTTATAATTGTAAAGTAATATGAAAGCTTCAGTGGAGCAGATAACAATTGAGAATTATTATCTGCTCCAAAGGTCTACAACGAGGCTTATTCTACACTTTTAAGAGAACTAACCATATCAATATCTTTAACTTTCTTTGAAAACATAAGGTTAACAAGAATAGATATCAAAATTGTTCCGAAAATACTGTAAAACAATGATTGAACAGATATTATGGTCATCATATCAAAGGTATCACCCATGAATGAAATCATATAGCTAATAAGCCATTTTCCGCAAGGTATCCCAATTATAATTCCAAGGGTTGTAATCCAAATGGTTTGTGTAAGAAGTAGCCACCTAATTCTCTTTGTTTTAAAGCCTAATACCTTTAGCGTGGCAAGTTCTCTTTGTCGCTCTGTAAAGGATAATATGCCGAGATTGTAAAGCACTACTATGCCCAAAATAGCTGCTCCTAAAATAAGTATATATACCATAATATTCATGGCTTCTGTCATGGTTTCATAACTTTTAGTTAAATCTACCCTTGACCAGATGCGCGTTACACCAGTAACATTAGAATTTATTTTTTTAGAAGTTATGATAGAGGTAGCTTTAAAGTTGTATCCCAGCCTTTCAAAATTATTTTTTGTCAATGTGATGCCTTGGGATATGGGTGTACGGTAAATGGCCCCGATTGTTGATGTAACGTAACGTTCATCACCATAAATGTGAAAGGAAATTTCATCGCCTACTTTAACTCCTAAAAGATTAGCCATTTTATAGCTTATTGATACTTTGTCTTGTGGTAATTGAATAGCCTCACGCTTGGCATTTTGAGGGTTAATAAGTGTTACATTTTCAGTTACAAGTAGCTGCGCAGTTTTCTTTTTATCCTTTGCTTTAATTTCGATAGTACCTTCCATTATTGATTCTCCAGCATAGCTATTTTTAATTGATGAAATTTCTTTTTTGGATACTTTTTCAGAAAGTGTCAACTTTGTTTCATAGTGGTTAATATCCGAATACTGCCAACTAATAACATCCTTTACGCTATCTTTCATACCAAAAGCACATACAAGCAGTGATGTACATCCCATTACACCGATTATAGCCATAATGGAACGAACTTTACTTCGAAACATATCCCGTAAATTCCACTGTGTATTGAACCCAATCTTTGCCCATAACTTTGTTTTTTCAAAAAAGCCTTGTTTCATAATCCTTGGAGCCTTAGGCAAAAGCAATTGAGATGGTATATCTTTTAGAACTTTACGGCAAGTAAGGTAAGTTGCCAAAGTACATGCAATTACAGAAACTAGAGCCATTATAAATGAAGAGACTGAAACTTCCGGTTTCCAAACAGGTAAGGTGTATGCTGTTTTTAATGAATCGTAGAAAAGATGTGGCAGAATAAGTGGGCCTGCTACTAATCCAATAACAGCACCAGCAATGGAAATCCATAAGCCATAAGAAACATAGTGGAATAATATGTGTTTCTTCTTGAAACCTATCGCTTTTAATGTGCCGATTTGCGTACGTTGATTATTGACTAAACGCGTCATAGTTGTAATTATTGTAAGTAAGGCAATTGCAAGAAATACAATTGGGAAGACCTGCCCTATCGCTTTATGCTGCTCGATTTCTTCCTGAAACATTGCATAACTTCCAAAATTATTTCTTGTTAAAAATACACTGTACTTACCGTCTAAAGCGGTATCAATTTTTTTTTCTAACTTTGAGTAATCTGTCCCATCGGTAGTAACCAAAAGGTCTGTGTAGAATATTGGTATTGATTTTGGTAAAGACTTGTCGGAGAGATAAGCAAATCCAAAGTTTTCATGGTTTGGAACAATGTCATTATCGCCTGTTGCATACACATATTCAGGATTTAAAACTGTTCCTAGTATTTCTTTTTTCATAGTAATACCATTGAATGTTGTGGATATAGTATCTCCAAGGGTGAGTCCCTTTGCTTTAGCAAATGCGTCGTCCAGCCATACACCATCTTTATCAACAGAAAATTCCTGCCCATCAATAAGCTGGCACTTTGAAATCTTGTTTTCATTTGTAAAATGTAGTGTTATCTTTGGTTTGTTTTCAAATCTCGCAACACTGTCTATTGTGAGCCTTCTTTGTACGGAGGTAACACCATCAACTGATAAAACCTTATCAGCATCCGATTTCGTAAACCCACTGCCATAAATCCAAACATTAGCAAAATTAGTATCCCGATAATACTCATTTGATGCAGTTTGCAATCCATACCATTCACTGTTTATACCTACGTATATAAAAACGCCTAAAATAGACATTATAAAAATTGAAATGAATTGAGTTTTGTTTAGCTTCATATCTCGAATCATTTTGAGAAAAAGCATTACCAGTTCACCTCCTTTACATCAACGGGTGCAGCATTAATACTTATATCCCTCACTTTGCCGTTTTTAATTCGGATAACCTTATCTGCAGCCTGAGCCAGTGCTGAATTGTGTGTAACAATAATAACTGACTTATTTTTCTCTCTGCTCATTTTCTGTAGTAAGGAAAGAATAACAATACCTGTTTCACTATCTAGTGCACCTGTTGGCTCATCGCAAAGAAGCATGGTTGGATTTTTGCATATGGCCCTTGCTATAGACACTCGCTGTTGTTCCCCACCTGATAGCTGTGATGGAAATTTATTTAAGTGATCACCTAGTCCAACTGAGGTCAGTATTTCGGCAGCATCCAATGCCCCTTTCACTACATCCTTTGTAAGTGCCACATTTTCAAGGGCAGTTAATGTTGGAATGAGGTTGTAGAACTGAAATACAAAGCCCACATTTTCTGCTCGATATTCCGTCAATGCATCATCTTTGTAATTCGCTATATTTTTACCATTAATAATGATTTCTCCATTTGTAGCAAAGTCCATACCACCAAGCAAATTAAGAACTGTAGATTTGCCGGCGCCACTCGGACCTAATATAACAACAAATTCACTATCATTAATAGTAAAACTGATATTATCTGCAGCAAGTAGCGTCTTTTCGCCTAAATTATAAGCTTTTGTAACATTTTTAAATTCAATTGTATTTTTCATAGTCCCCCCCTATAATCTGAAACATGTTTCAGATTATATTATACCAACCCGTCCCTTTGTTGTCAATATTAACCTGAAATATATTTCAGTTTTGTTGACTGCTTCACTTAAACTAGTTATAATTAAATTAAAATCTTAGTCTAAGGGAGGACACCATGAGTAATAACTCAATTAGAGAACCTAAACAAAAACGTTCTATTGAAAAGAAAAAAAAGATAATTGAAGTTGGATTTAAACTAATGTGCGAAAAGGGCTACCACAATACAAACTCAGTGGAGATTGGTAAAGCTGCTGGAGTATCAACTGGTATTATATATAACTACTTTACAGACAAAAAGGATATTTTTATTAGCGCTATTCAAGATTATGCTAACAGTCTAACAGCACCAATGTTTGAAAAAATAAGTACACTTAAAGAACCTATTGATTTGACAGACCTATTAAAGCAATTTATTGATATTTTTATACAGTCACACTATATTTCAAAGTCTGCTCACGAAGAAATGATGGCTATGGCTCATTCTGATAAAGATGTAGCTAAGTTGTTTTACCAGTTTGAAATTGATACTACAAACACCCTTATTGAGTTAATGAAACAAAAAGGTATTACACCAACAAACCCTAGAGAGAAAGTTCATATTTCTATTGGGCTAATTGAAAACCTTTGCCATGAAAGGGTGTACCATAAACACGAGTCTATGGATTATATGATTATGACAGACGAAGTTATAAATCTTGTGATTAGTATGTTAACAAATTAAATATTTGTTGAATTAGTGCAACATCTTTATTTTGCTTTTAGAGCCAATATCCACTTAAATCAAGTAACTCCATATCATTAGATATGGAGTTACTTGCGACGAAATATAAAGAAGATTGTAAAGCAATGATTCACTTTATTTTAATGCATTTTTTAGCTTTTTTAGATAAAATAATCATTTTAAAAATCAATTATTAAACCCATATATACTTGAGGTAAGACCAATTACGACAATAGTGAAGCCTATTAGATTAGCATGAGGGATCTCATTAGACGAAGCCCCCCCACCGATTACTATGATTGCTACTCCAACAATAGTAACTTCTATACCTATTAACATTATTTGTATTGGAGTCTTATTCTTTGTATGTTTATCTAAAATAACTATAGTTAAAAGTATTGGAATAAGTAAAATAACGATCAAAATCAAAGCTAACATAAAACACCCCTCATTCTATATTTGTTTATACAAATGCTTTAATAATAGTATTTTCTTTTTAAACTCATCTTCTACAATAATATTTTTTTGAGATAAATTGAATATAAATTTAACACTTTCATCGTATTTCCTGAAATTTTCATTGTCCTCATCAACTAAATTAAGATTACATAATGATTTTTCATATTCATCATCAGTAAGTATGTTATTGCTCTTTAAATCATCAAGTGTTGAGAGTACATCAACATCAAATTTAATTTTATTACTATGTTTGCTATCAGTGTATATTTTATTCAATTCATAAAATGAAGGACCAAAAAAACCAATGAACCCAAATAAAATAATACCAAAAACTCCAGCTTGACCACCTACATTTAAAATTACCGATGCCAATATTAGACCTAAAAACCCACAAATTATTGAGTATATAATTAACTTCATAGCCATCACCCCTCGTATAATATCTATATGCCGCAATTTTTTACAATTTCGACTAATAATACATATTCAATCATACCATAATTACCATAAATTGAGTATATTAAAAATTCTTTTGAAATGAGTAATAGACTCACTGTGAATGTAACTCAATTGGTTATTGTGTTACATTCAGAATATCAATATATATAATAAAGTAAACCCGTATTTACTGATATGGGTTTACTTGTGACGACATATTCGAATGTTGCATATTACATTTACTATAGAGTATGCTTATTTTACTCTTTGAGCAATTGGATGGTTCTCTTTAAATTGAACTAAATCCCATAAGTTTCCGTATAAATCTTTGAATACTGCAACTGTACCATATGATTGTTCTTTAGGTTCTCTAACAAATTCTATACCTTTTGCTATCATTTCGTTATAATCTCTCCAAAAATCATCTGTTCCAAGGAATAGGAAAACTCGTCCTCCTGCCTGATTTCCAATAAACGATAGTTGTTCAGGTTTAGAAGCTCTTGCGAGTAATATTGTAGTTCCTGACGAACTTGGTGGAGACACTACCACCCAACGTTTATCTTGGTCTTCTTGGTATGTGTCTTCTATTAATGTAAAATGAAGTTTCTTTGTGTAAAATTCAATGGCTTCATCATAGTCTTTGACTACTAACGCAATGTGTACAATAGATTGTATCATTTTATTTGCCTCACTTTCCTTACAAAATATAAGTAATATTATTGTGTCGTCTATTTTTACAAGTTCCTCATAAATATTTATTCACTTATACCACTATTGCCTTATCCAAGAGTAAGCATAATTCCCAATATGTTTAGGAATATTATTCATATCTATAGAGCAATCTTCAATTATTAATAGTTTCTTTTTTTTTAAAATATTCCACCTTAATGTTATTCTCCCCCCTCCTATGTAATCCTTACCTAATAATACTATGACATTATAAATAGCTAAACTTTAATTCCCCTAGGGAATACAATATAATATGGATGGGAAAAGAACAAATAACGTGAAACCAAAATTTCACGTTATTTTATTTTATAAGTATTTATAATGTTTACAAAAGGCTAAAGTAATAATAGACATACTTATTTACACAAGAAAGTAATCCCTAATACTGTTGTACAAACTCCAATTAACAATAATAATATAAAACCGATTATATTTTGTTTTTTAAGTTGCAAAATACTATAAAGTAAAGTATCGATACCAACACAAACCATTACTAAATTCAATAGAGACTTATCGTCTATACCATTGTAGGAATTAAATATATGAATAAAAAACAATATAAATATGGCCACAGAAACTATTTTACGTGAACTTTTATAAAATAAAGAATTTTCATTATATAGATTCATAAACATTCTCCTTTATTAAAAAATAAGATAGTATCTTATTTTTATATTTATATTTATATAAATATTTTAATACTTTGTGTAATTATTTTCAAGAAAATCAGTTTGATGCTACCCCCGTCATTCAATATAATAAGATGTTATAAAGATGTTATATTATCTATTTGGATCTGAGTTAATACATTGTTGTCTTTATTTCTTTATTTCAGATGTTCTTAATAATATTATCTAAATTAACTTCTAAAGGCGAAAATATATCCTGTAAGTACAATGTATCACCTTCAATTATGGAATTACAATCGCATCCTGCTCTATATAATGTCTTCTTTATTCTTAATTGTAAGTAAGGTGACTTACTTGCATGCTATACTTTGCTGCTTTTATTGTCAAGATATTTATTAAGGTACATTAATTTTAAATATACCGATCAATCAAACTAACTTATAAATACGCATATAAACATATAATAATTGTTATATTTTTAGTTGAATATATCTATTTTTACTCCTTCATAGAAATATCTCGTTGAAGTTGAATCCATAAATATAATCCTATTATGCAAGTTAATATTTCTGTTATAGTCATCGACCATATAACTCCATGTAAACCAAACGTATATTTTCCTAAAATCATAATAGGAATTAATAATGTTCCCTGCACTACAGACATTATGGTTGCATCTTTACCTCTTCCAGCTCCTTGGAATATTGCTATAAAAAGACCAGTAATGCCAGCAAACAAAGCTGAAATAAGCATAGCTAGCAAAATGTATATCCCAGTGTTTATTACGTAAGTATTATGGCTAAATAAATGTAATATTGGTTTTCTGAAGATAAATATTATCAATGAAAAGGCCATAGTTAGGATTGCAATATAGGCTGCAGTAATATTTATAATACTCTTCATTCGTTTTATATTGTTAGCTGCATACGCATAAGCAATTAAGGGAATAACTCCAATATATAACCCTTTAGCAGCAAATTGAGCAAGTTGGGCAATTCGCAGAGATATTCCAAATGCAGCAACAGCATAGTCGCCATAGTATGCTGAAAAATTATTTAACAATAAAACGGAAACAATCAAAAATGCATCTAATAGGAAAGAGGATATTCCTATCTTAAAAATATCTTTCAACATGCTAAGCGTTGGTTTGAATGTACTTATGGAAACTGTCAAAGTAGAACTTTTGTTTTTAAGGTAATAAACATAGTACAATACTGCACATGTATTCGCAACAACTGTTCCAATTGCTGCTCCTACAATATTTAAATGACATGTAAAAATTAATATGGGGTCCAAAACAATATTTATGATAACACTTATAAACATACCATTCATCGAGACTTTTGATGATCCCTCCGCTCGTACTACTTGTCCTAATGCAAAGTTAGAAATTACAAATGGACTTCCTAAGATAAGAACCATAATAAAATCTTTGGTGAACAAAACCGTATCACCTTTTGCCCCTAATACTTTTAGAATAGGATGAATTAAAGGTATCGCGAATAACATAAAAATAAATCCAGCTAATATACTTAAGAAAAAAGTAACTGATGAAACTTTTTTTGCATCTTCTAATTTTGTTTCCCCAAGTAACCTAGATATATAGGTTCCACCACCTACACCAAAAATATTTCCAATTCCCGATAATATGATTGTAAAAGGTAACGCTAAGGTGACAGCTGTCATCATCGATGTGTTATTTAGCATTCCAATAAAAAAAGCGTTAATAACATTATAAATCATAATAACGGACATCCCCAACATCATAGGCACTGCCATGTGTGCAATCGCTTTTGGTATAGTTGCTTGTTCAAAATAATAATTTTCTGTATTTTCCATATAATGATCCTCCTTAAATTCTCGGTAGTGTAAATTTTTTATTTCTTATCAACGGTTTGTTCTGTATATTGTGTATTGATTTTAAATTTACACATTTAAAATTCACCTCTCGCAAAAGAATATTTATGTTTCCTCGGCAACATAACTATTCTATCACTTTATTGTTTCCTTGTCAATAATAAAGGAGGCTGTATCATACGCTGATGTTTCAGCGCTTTGAAACAGCCCGCCTTAGGCTATTTTTTATACAACTCCATTATTCAGAACCATTTCGATTTGTTATATCTACACCTTGCTTCTTTATTTCTGCATCCAAATGCCTACTATGCTTTTCCACGAAGCTAAGCATGATATCAAATTGTTCCTCGGTTACCTGTTCAGTTCTGAATGTGACTCGATTGGCATTGTATTACATTCAGAATACCAATACACTTAATAAAGTAAACCCATATCTAGTGATATGGAATGCCGTGATTAGTGACACCGGCTCTTTTAGTAATTGGATTAATAACAAAATAATGCTAACAGCAATTAAGGTTATTCATGACAAATATGGTTAATAATGATATCATAAACATAACAATTTAAGTTTAAAATTTCAAATGAGGTGGTAAAAAAATGAATAAATCAAAAGTAGAAAAAGTAAATTTTTATAGTGATGTCCTTGGTAAAGAAATGCCAATGTTAGTGTATTTACCTGAATGCTATAATAGTTTAACTCCTCTACCGGTATTATATTTTCTACATGGAAGAAGTGGGAATGAAAATTTAATGTTTGAAATGGATATAAACGCTAAAGCTGATCGAATGATAAAAAATGGGGACATTAAGCCTATGATAATTGCATGTCCAAGAATTGAAAACAGCCGTGGTTTTAATTCATCCTTAATCTGTAAAGAGGTGCCTGATCCTGGAGATAATAATAGAATCATAAATTTAGGAATGTATGAGGATTACTTTATGAAAGAAATATTGCCTTTAACAGATAAAACTTTCAATACTATAAAAGATAGAAAAGGAAGATATATTGGAGGGATATCTGCTGGGGGTTATGCAGCTCTTCACAATACATTTCGACATCAGCACATATTTTCAAAAGTAGGAGGGCATATGCCTGCCTTAGAACTGAAACTTGAAGAGGAAGACAAGCCATATTATAAAGACATGGATGTATGGGAAAAATATGATCCAATATATATTGCAAGAAACAATAATATTTCTTCTGGTATTGATGTATATCTTGATGCTGGAGATAAGGATGAAGGTAGATTTTATGAAGGCTGTTCAATTTTACATAAAACATTGAACGAAAAAGGCATAAATTCTCAAAATCATGTATTCCCTGGTAATCACAGTGCTGAATATATACAATCAAATATTGAAAAATATCTAAAATTTTATGGATGTTAATATGTTGTGTACAGGCCTTGTGTAATTTATACAAGTATAAAAAATAATAAACCACTTTCTGTAGATGTATGATAAATCAATAGTAGGATAGTTTTTAATAAAGCTAAGAACTATTTTATATAATAGGGGTTGAAAAAACAAATGACGTGAAAATAAAATTTCACGGACATTTGTCTTTTACCTCTATACGTCCTATAGCTAATAGTTACTTTAATGTACGTAATAAACCATCATGTAATTGATATTTTTAGCCTATAATTGAGAATATACACTACTTTTTTGCAGGATTTACCCCTTTTTATATTCCAAATTCTTACCATTAATCTGGCAAAAACTATATTCACTTATGTAAGCTAAAATATATGCCACTATAGCTAAAACTTTTAATCCTTTTGAATCAAAATACTTGTAACTTATAACTATTGCAAATAGTACAATTAAATCTGTAACCATAGTTATACAAAATGTATTCCATATTAAGTTACTTTTTTCTTTTTTTTCCATTTTATTTATAAAATTCAAAGAACTAAACTCAGTATTAATATTTAATTTGTATAACAGAACAAAACAAAAACAACTAATTATAGCAATAATAAATATATACATAATTGGTAATAAAGTAACGCCATTTAATAGGTTCAAAATTATTATTAATCCGAGTACAAATACCGCAAGTATTAGAGTGGTTTTTAGCGCAGTAAATATTAATAAAATTTCCCGCTCGTCTCTTTTTCTAGGAAACAATATATTTCTTGCCATATTCCATATAATCAATAAAGCAATGCCCACTTCACCTATAATTTTTATATCATTCAAACTTAATCATCCTCCCTAATAAATTCAAAAACATCATCAATTTTCTTGTTCAAATAGTTAACAATTTTAAAAGCTAATTTTAAAGATGGATTAAATGCTCCTCGCTCTATTTCAAGGATTGTTCCTCTCGAAACACCAATTGCTTCAGCTAATTCCTCTTGGGTTATTTCTTTTTCAGCTCTTAAAACTTTAATCTTAGTTTTAAACATTTTTGTCTTAGTTAAATTTTAATGCACCTCCCTGTTAACCAATCTACTATAATATAATTATAGTAGTATATATAATATAAAATATCAATATTATATTAGTTTGAAAATAGTAATGGGCATACAACATAATAAGTCTTGTATTGAGCCAAAATAAAGACCCCTCTGAAATAATATAATGTATCCTATAGAGTAGACATTAAAAAAAAGTGAACTGCCCCCTGTCAAGTAGACAGGGGGCAGTTCATTAATACTTCTAACGCTGAACCTATATCTTCATAGGAGTTGGTTCTGTTAAATAACATAATATTTCTCCGAAGTAACCTTGCACTGAGTGCTTTGCAACAAGAAACGAAAAAACATTGAATTTCCATTTAGAAATTCTTGTTTTGCTAATATAAAATTCTCGTGAGACTTCCTGGAAGGAAAACTCGCATACTTTTATTTAATATTCAACATTTCTTAGAGATAATCCTTTTGCTTTTGCCATCGGTATATACTCTGATGCTGTTTCTTCATTTAGTAATTTTTCTATATCCATTGCCTTAATTTTTCCTTTACCCACTTCTAAAAGGCTTCCTATAATAATTCTTACCATATTCCATAAGAATTCATCTGCATTAATTTCTATTTCAATAATGCCTTCTTTTTCTGTTATATTTATATAATTGATAGTCTTAGTAGTTGATTTAGTATTTGTAGATACTGTCGCTAAATACTTAAAATCATGAGATCCAACTAAAGACTCTGCCGTAATTCTCATTTCTTCTAAATTAAGATTCATCTCAGAGTGATAAACATATTTTCTATTAAATACATTTCTTAGTTCATTATTATTTATTTTATACACATAAGTAATTGATTTTATATTATACCCTGCATGAAATTTTTCACTTGCATCCACCATGGATTTCACTACTATGTCCTCTGGTAAAAATTCATATAAACATTCTCTCATCTCATCTATGCTTAACTCACAATTAGTATGAAAGTTTGCCATATAATTTTCAGCATGTACACCTACATCAGTTCGCACGCAGCCTGTAACCTCTATAGGTTCTCCTGCCATTTTAGATAATGCACCTTCTAGTTTACCTTGAACCGTTAAATCGTTATCTGATTGTTTTTGCCATCCTTTATATCTACTTCCATCATATTCTAATATCATTTTTAAATTTCTCATATATATCCGCCTTTAACTTTTTTGATTATTCATGTTTTAATTTTACCCAATGAACATTTTAATTATAGCTTTTCTATTAAAATAAAGCTAATATATTTATCATTATTTAATTTCATATACCCTAGTTTCATAAGGTCTTAATTTTATATTCACACTAGCGGCATAACCTTCCACCACATAATTTGATAGCAATAGTTTAGCCTTTTCATAATGGATATGCTTTGGAAACTCAAATATTGGTTCATTTCCAAAGAAATTAACTATGATTAAGATCATCTCCCCCTCTAATTGTCTTAGATATGCATATATTTCCTCATCTTCTCTATTAATTTCCTCAAAGCTTCCATATACCAATACAGCCTTGTTTTTTCTTAAAGCTATCAATTTTTTATAATAATTTAGTATTGAATTTGAGTCTTCTATTTGTTCATCCACATTAATTTTTCTATAATTTGAATTAACTTTTATCCAGGGTGTGCCAGTAGTAAACCCTGCATTTTCACTATTATTCCACTGCATTGGTGTTCTTGAGTTATCCCGCGACATATAGCGTAGTCCCTTTAGATAGTTTTCTTCACTCACTAACCCGCCCTTAACTAAATCTTTGTGTTTATTAAAAACAGCCACATCTCTATAATCTTGTAATTTAAAGTCCCAAGCATTGGTCATTCCTATTTCATCTCCATAATAAATAAAAGGAGTTCCCTTTTGAGTTAATTGAAGACAAGCTAACATTTTTGCAGATTCTTTTAAATAATTCTTCTCTTCTCCTAGTCTTGATATAGTTCTCGTAGTGTCATGGTTCGAGTAAAACAAGGGGCACCAACCTTCTTCTTCAGGCCTTCCTTGCCATCCACTCATATTTTCCTTTATATCTTTTATTAAGTTTATAGGTTTCCTTTCCCAATCAGTTTCCCCTCTACCCACACTATGCATATCAAAATGGAAGGTAAAGTCTAATTCACCTTTATCTTTTCCTGTATAAACATAGGCATTTTTATAGTTTACTCCACCCGTCTCACCAATTACTACATGATACCCAGTGTTAAATACCTCTTTTCTTAATTCTTTTAAATAATCATGAACTTCAGGTAGATTTTGTACATATTTTATAAAATCACCATATACATGACCTTCTTCTATTATTCCATCTGGAAAGGAATGATCTTTTCCGAGATGATTAATAGCATCCATTCTAAATCCATCTACCCCTTTTTCCATCCAGTACTTTATCATGTTCTTTATTTCTTCTCTTAATTTTTCATTTTCCCAATTTAAATCTGGTTGTTTCTTAGAGAAAATATGAAGATAATATTCTTCTGATATCTCGTCATATTCCCAAGCGCTGCCTCCAAAAAAAGACCCCCAATTATTTGGAGGGTTACCCTTTGTACCTTTATTCCAAATGTAATAATCTCTATAAGCATTATCTTTGCTCTTTCTACTCATTTGAAACCAAGGATGCTCATCAGAAGTGTGATTTATTACCAAATCCATCACTAACTTCATTTTTCTAGAATGAAGTTCTTTAACTAACTCATGAAAATCTGCAAGCGTCCCAAATTCATCCATTATGTCTCTAAAGTCACTGATATCATATCCATTATCGTCATTAGGTGATTTATTTATAGGATTTAAATACAATATGCCTACTCCTAAGTCTTTCAAATAATCTAGTTTTTCTATTATCCCTTTTAAGTCACCTATTCCATCACCATCTGAATCCTTAAAACTTCTAACATATGCCTGATATGCCACTGCTTCCTTCCACCATTTTTTATCCATGGTTATCCCCCTCTTCAATTTTTTAGTTTTAAGACTTATGCGTAATTGCTATTTCTATACACGGTTGGAGAAACCCCCACTATAACTTTGAAAGTTCTACTGAAATGGCTTTGGTCATAAAACCCCAATAAAATCCCAATATATAAAATGCTTTCATCTGTACTGAGCAGTAGATTTTTTGCCCTGTCTATTTTTATTTCTTGCACATATTTCATTACTGAAATACCCATCTTCTTTTTAAAGCAATCGCTTGCATAACCCACTGAAATGTTTAAATCTCTAGCTAACTTATCAAGCGAAGAGTGATTTTCAATATTAATATGTATGTATTGAAGCATTTTATTAATCATAAAATTATCAGTGACTTCAATATCATTTATTAAAATATTAAAATATGCTGTGACCATGCTTATTTCTAAAGCTTGTAACTCAATTAAATCAGTAATACCTTGGACTTTATCATAGAAATTATTATATAGAGGATGCAGCGCACTTTTTGATACGCCATTTTTTATAATTTCCTTTGTGTATATAGCATTCCAAATAATTAAATCATTTTTTTTATTGCGAGCGGACTGTCCATTTTCTTTTTCCTGTAGATGTTTTTCTTTTAGGGTGCTTAATACTTTTGGTATATTTTTTGATTCGATGAAAAATGATATATCATTATTAAAAATATAAATATCTGATTCAAAGGTCTCCAGCATATTTTCACCTCTTTATTTTAATAATCACCTGCGGTGCTGCAATATTAAAGACTTCCGAAGGAGATTTACCACCTTGAGTTATTTAGTTGACTCTCTCTCAACTAATTTTGTATCAATAATATAATTGGTTATATATTCTTTCTCATCTTCCAATTTATTTATTAATAGCTTAACTGCAAAATAACCTAATTCTTCAGAATTAATATCAACTGAAGAAAGTGTAGGCTCTCTGTATGCAGTTAATGGTGTGTTATTAAACCCAACTATTGAAATATGGGTTTTGGACATTTCGCTTATTGCTTTTGATGCACCAAAGGCAATTAAATCGTCAGTGGTGACAACAGCTGTAGGGCTGGATTTTTCTAAAATTCTTTTCATAGCATCATAACCACTACTTTCTGTAAACTCTGCTACTTGTACCATATTTTCATCTATTTTCATCCCAATGTTTTCCATGGATTTCTTGTAACCTTCTAACCTATTTATAGTTACATTAAGTGTAGCCGGTCCTCCTATAAATGCAATTTTTCTCTCACCCTTTTGTATAAGATAATTAACAACACTATACATGGCGTGAAAGTTATCATTATCAACCCATAAAAGTCCTTCTGTATCTTCTGGTTTTCCTATTACTACGAAAGGATAATCTACCTTTTTTAAATAAGTGATGCATTTGTCATCCTTTTTTACAAATGGCAAAATAATTCCGTCAACTCTTCCACTATTTATTAAACTTGTTATATACTTTACTTCTTGATCCTCATTACTACTGTAAGCATACATAATATAATATCCCTTTTTTTGAGCATAATGGCTTATTCCCCTCATAATTTGAATGAAAAATGGATTAGAAAATAAATCTTCATCAGTGCTAGGTAAAATAAGTCCTATAGTTTTGGTTGTTTTACTAACTAAGCTCCTAGCTATTGCATTAGGGTGATAATTGATTTCTTTCATTACTTTATAAACTTTTTTCTTTGTTGCATCACTAATTGTAGAATTATCCGCAATAACTCTTGAAACTGTTGAGGGTGATACATTTGCTAGCTTTGCTACTTCCCTTATAGTTATCGACATGAAAACTTCACTTCCTACTTTCTAAAAATATTTATACGAGTTATATTATAATAAAACTTGATTTCTGAAATGTCGTTAAAGTTTTAGACATCATCTAAAATAACTAATTAGTATGTTATTCTAGATGATGTCTAATTATAAAACTAACCTTTAGTAGCACCAGATGCTAGTCCTTCTACAATGTGCTTTTGTAAATATACAAACAGCAATGTAATTGGAATAGCAACTAAAATTGCACCTGCAGCGAACATTGTAAATTGGGTGTTTTGTTGTTTTTGAACCCATTCAAATAATCCCATCGCAAGTGTTTTCTTCTCACTGCTTTTTAATATTATTTGAGGAAATATAAAATCAAACCAAGGTCCCATAAAGTTTGTAAGTGCAACTAATGTAATTATAGGCCTTGCCAAAGGTAATATTACCTTTACGAAAATAGTCATATTTGAAGCCCCATCTATTTTTGCAGCTTCATCTAAGCTTCTTGGAATACCATCGAAAAAGCCTTTACATAACCATGTATTATATGGTATTTGTCCACCTGCATACACAAGAATTAAACCCCAATGACTATTTAATAATCCTAACTTACTTATTAGAATAAATACAGCAGTCATAGCTAAGAAACCGGGGAACATTTGTAAAATCATCATTGTCATAAGCCCTTGTTTTCTACCCTTAAATTTAAATCTAGAAAATGCATAAGCAGAAAGTGTTGTTAGTATAACTGACAAAACCATATTAATTATAGCAATTTTAAATGTATTCATATACCATTTCGGAAAATCAGTTTGTGTAAACAACTCTTTATAGTGGATTAATGTTGGATTTTTAGGAATTATAGATGAACTAAATAAGCTTGTACCACTATTGAATGAGGATAAAACAATCCAAATTACCGGTGTCAATATTACTATACATAATAGCACCAATATAGCATATATAATTATTTTTTGAATTACATCGGATAAATTTACCTTTTTATTTTTTACTATTTTTTTATTCATTACATCATGTCCTCCTCTTTGAAGGCTTTGGTTTTACTAAAGCTATATGCTGAAATACTTGCAACAAAAATAAATAATATAATGGTAATTACAGATGCCATATGGTATTGATTCTGATCCTTTGTCATCTTATAGATCCATGAAATTAAGATATCAGTATCTCCTGCATATTGTAAACTTCCATTAACTGGATTACCGTCTGTTAACAAATAAATCATTCCAAAGTTATTAAAATTATAAGCAAAACTCATTGTTAATAGTGGCATTGTTTGAAAAAGCACTAGTGGCAAAGTTATTTTATAAAATTGTTGCCACTTGGTTGCACCATCAATTTCAGAAGCTTCATATAAAGACTTGTCTATATTAGTAAGTATTCCTGACATAAGTGCCATAAAATAAGGTGATCCTAACCAAACCGTTATTATTAAAATCATTATTTTCGCAATAGTGGGATCTGTAAAAAAAGGTATTTTTCCCATTCCAAAGGAAGCTAGCATATTATTTACTGGACCTGGTCCACTAAATGCTAATCTCATTATAAGTAAGGATATAAATGCTGGTATAGCATAAGGCAAAAGAAAAATTGTTCTAAAAAACTTTTTGAATCTTATTCCCTTAGCATTAGTTATTAGTGCTAAGAATAAACCAACAAAAAAGTTACAAGTAGTGCTTACTACAGCAAATATAAGTGTCCAAACTCCTACTTTTAGAAAAGTATTATTCCACATTTTTAAATTTACTAATTGTTTAAAGTTATCAAGTCCAACCCAGTCAACTAAGTTCCTTGGTGGCAAATGATTAGGACTTGAATAGTTAGTAAAGGCAACTACTACGGTGAACATAATAGGAAGCATAATAAAAAATACAGTAAACAAGAATCCAGGTGTTATCATGATATGAGGAAAATATTTTTCCCACACATAACTTAAGAATTCTTTTGTATTTAGTGGTTTATTACCTTTTTCTATACTTTCGCCTCCTCGTTTTGCATCATAGATATTAAGTATGTATACTGAAATTACAAGAAATAAAATTATAACAGCTATAAGACCTTCAATCATTAAGAAAATAGAATGATCTCCTGTTGCTTTCCCATTCACAAATTTCACACCAGAATCTCCTAGTGAAATTAGTCCCTTTATTGATGTTGAAAAATATCTTATATTAAATAATGCTACTATTTCTATAATTGCAAGAATAATTCCTTTGAATATTTCTTTGTTATATATTTGTCCTAGACCCATAAAGAGCACAGAGAAAAGAGTTGCTTTTTTTGATTTTTTCATTTCATACCTCCTAAATCAGATAGAATTTTATTTTAAATTAGTCATTTGCTATATA
This sequence comes from Clostridium sp. CM027, assembly GCF_024730565.1. NCBI lineage: Bacteria > Bacillati > Bacillota > Clostridia > Eubacteriales > Clostridiaceae > Clostridium > Clostridium sp. CM027. The sequence continues at coordinate 3,309,761 of NZ_CP077725.1, read as the reverse complement.
GCAAATGACTAACTTCTATTTACAACTAATTATTTTTGAGCAGCTATTGCGTCTCTTATAGTTTTAGCTGCAGTTTTAAGTGCTTTTTCGGGAGCAACTCCATCGTTCCACATTGATGAAAATGCTGCTCCGTATGGAGTCCAAACAAGTCCTATTTGAGGATTTGATGGCATTGGTACAGAATATTTTATTTGCTCTAAAAATGGTGCAACCATTGGATCATCTTTAATTTTAGCGTTTCCCATTAGTTTTGTTACTGGTGGTATTTGTTTAGTCAATTCATATCTTTTTAATAACATTTCATCAGATGTTGCTAAACTAGCGAACATTTGAGCTGCTATTGGATATTTTGAATAAGAACTAACAAATAATGTTCTTATTCCTGATAAACTTGATTGTTGCTTTCCATTAGTTAATTTAGGTAATGGTGCTACCCCAAAATTAACACCAGCCTTTTCTCTACCTGATACTGCCCATGGTCCATCTATCATAGCTCCTATTTTTCCTTCATCAAATAAACCTTCCACAATTGCATTAGTTGAATCTGCTGCATTGATTGGTAAAACTTTTTTCAAATCCATTAAAGATTTTGCTCCGTCAATTGCTCCAGCTGAATCAATACCTACGTCTGTTTTATCAGTTCCATTTTTAAAAATATAACCGCCGCTTCCTGCTATAAAACTATGAGAGAAGTAAGCATTTCCGATATCCCACATAAATGCATATTTGTTTGTTTTTGCATCATTAAATGTTTTGGCTTTTGCAATTATCTCTTCATAAGTTTTTGGTGCTGTTTTGAATACATCTTTATTGTAAAATAATCCGTAAGTATCTACTGCTGTTGGATATCCGTAAACTTTACCCTCATATGATACTGCATCTAAGGCTGATTTTAAATAGTCCTTCTTAACTCTTTCTGCAAATAGGTTATTTTCTAAAACTAAACCTGATGATACAAGTTCTCCAGTGTGATCATGTGGTGCATCAAATACATCCGCCCCTACTCCAGCTGGTCCATCTGTAGCCATTTTGGCTTTAGTATCAATAGCTCCAACTTCTTCATATGTAACTTTTACTCCGTATTTCTTTTCAAACTCAGTACCAATAAGCTTCATATAATCTGTTTCAACGCCTTTAGCCGTCCAAACTACTAGTTTAGCTCCTGATTCAGGTTTCACTTCAGTTGCAACTCCTTCTTTAGCTGCTGTTGCTTCTACTGCTACTTTTTTAGTACCACATGCTGCTAACGATACAGTGCATGATAAAGCTAATAATAGACTTAATACTTTCCTTTTCATATTTAATCCCCCCAAAATAGTATTTTTATAACATCTCTGCAAGCGTTTGCATATTTTTATTGTAAACCGAATTTTCAGAACTGTCAAATAATCTTTTTACTGAATTTTGTTTAATTAACTATAGTAAAATACTATGTAATATTATTATGAAATCAATTTCAAAATCACTTTGAGCCCTTATAATCTCTAGTTTAGATTCTCTCAATAACAATACTGCTTTACTTTATTACAACAATATTCTAAGGAAATTTTGTACAAACGTATACGCAAATGCACAATTTTATATTACAATTCAATAAATACAAATAAATTAACATAGTGTATATACATATTTTATTAAGTATATACAATCATCAATAAATGCTTATGATATAATTGCACCCATAAATATACTAGGGCATACAGGAAATATCCATGACAACTTCCACTATTTACTTTTTTCATATGCCTAGAATAAACATAAAAGTGAGGTAGATTAAAATGAATAAGCATGCAATATATCATATTACTGAAACACCCTATGCCTATGGCAGAGATTTAAACACTCTAGTGCTGCGTTTAAGAACAGCAAAAGATGATGTTAAAAAGTGCAATTTATATTATAAAGATAGATATAACTGGGATGATCCATATGATGTTAAAGAAATGAAAATTACAGCTCAAGCTGACTTATTTGATTATTTTGAAACAGAAGTATCCGTTGAGAGAAACAGATATAGATATTACTTTGAGCTAATTGATTGGGATAATAATATAATATGTTTTGATGAAAGAGGCTTTAGAGATAAGACAACAGATCTAAAAGAAATCACAGCTTTTCAATTTGCCTATTTGGCAGAGGGCGATTTGTATGAAGAAGCTCCTTGGTTACAAGAATCAGTTGTATATCAAATTTTTCCGGATCGTTTTTATAATGGAGATAAAAGTAACGACCAAGAGAATACTTCCAAATGGGGCAGTGTAGTAAACACTGAATCTATGTTTGGTGGAACTATTAAGGGAGTGATTGATAAGTTAGACTATCTAGAGGAATTAGGCGTTAATTTAGTTTACTTAACTCCAATATTTAAATCCACTTCAAACCACAAATATAATACAGCAGATTATTATGGCATAGACCCTCAGTTTGGGACCTTAGACACAGCAAAAGAGTTAATAAAAAAATGTCATGAAAAAGGAATGAAAATTATTTTTGATGCTGTATTCAATCATTCAGGAAGTGACTTCTTTGCCTTTGAGGATTTACTAGACAAACAAGAAGCTTCAAAGTATAAGGACTGGTATTTTATCGACAGTTACCCAGTTAGTACTGATACTGTGAACTACTATACTTTTGCTGATGACGTAAGCACAATGCCGAAATTAAATACTCATAATAGTGAAGTAAGAGAGTATTTATTAAAGGTGGGAGAATATTGGGTAAAAGAAATAGGAATTGATGGTTGGAGACTGGATGTTTGCGATGAAGTTGACCATGATTTTTGGAGAGCTTTTAGTAAAGTAGTTAAAGCAGCTAATAAAGATGCGGTTATTGTTGGTGAAATAATGCATGAAGCAAACTCCTTCTTAAAAGGAGATCAACTGGACAGTATAATGAACTATCCTTTTAAATCTGCTTTAGTTGATTTTTTCGCTAATAGAAGCATAGCTGCAGAAGAATTTGACAATATATTATCTTCTAATAGAACTCTTTATATGAGTAGCATCACAAGGCAACTCTGGAATCTAATGGGTAGTCATGATACTAAGAGATTTTTAACTGAATGTGAGGATAATGTAGACAGAATGAAGCTTGCAATCGCCTTCCAATTTTGCTACCAAGGAGTTCCATATATTTATTATGGAGATGAAATAGGTCTTAATGGTGGTGAGGATCCTCAGTGCAGAAAATGTATGATTTGGGATGTAGAAAAACAAAATATAGAATTATTTAACCACTACAAGACTATGATATCTCTTAGGAAAAATAATAGTGCTTTAATTTATGGTGGCTACAAAAAACTCTATTGCAAGGACAATGTATTAGTTTTTGAAAGAAGTTATGAAGGTGACTCTCTATTAATTGCTATTAACAATAGTGATGAAGAGTATAATGTTAAGCTATCTTTAGATAACACCGCTATAGATATTTTCACATCACAGGAAACAAAATTAAACAATGGATTAATATTAGACCCTATGGAATTCAAAATATTAAAGTTATAGGAAATAAGAAAGCGGGGCAGTCGTTGATAAAAGGCGTGCCCCTTTTTTAATATATACTTTTCGTTATAGCATAATATAAGAAAGAAGCTCCTAATATATTGGTTCATGATGATTCATAGAAAAACCATCAACCATTACATCTAACCTCTCCGAAGTATCCTCTTTTATCTCTACAGGTTTTAGTTTTTTCACAATTCCAAGAGGCTCCTTTAATGAAAGTTTATCGGTGCGTCCTGATATAACCCACAAAATTTTATACCCTTTTGGCATTACATCCAGTTTTTCTTCACCCTTTCCATCTGTAAAATATATTAGTATATTGGTATCCGTATTATTTACATACTTAACTACCGGTGTAAATTTTGTACCACCGCGCGAACTACAACGCTTTCTTATACTACTAATAGACTTAGCCTTGTATACTTGCCTTATTTGCGAATCACATTCAATCAAGGTTATTTCATGCTTATAAGTTTTTACAATATTAAAAACTTCCTTTATTGCTCCATGAAACTCCTCATCACTTATGCTACCGCTTATATCTATAGCCAAGGTAATTTTAGCTGTATGTCCTCTTAGTTCTCCCCTTAAATCTAATCTATTAGGTTGACGTCTGTTCCTTCTTGACACAGTCTTTTTTTTATCACTTTCTAAGGTTCCCATTATTTTTTTCAGATATAAATTCCAAGGAATTTCACCTTTACTCGCTTTTAATCCTTTGAGAATTCCCTCTAAATAAAGAGGAACCTTGCCCTTTTCTGCAAGTTTCGCAAATTTTCGCGTAAAATCTTTAAGGGTCTCCTCATCTGTCTCTATAGATTCTTCCCATAAATCATGAGTTTTAGATGCATTAAATTCTTTTTCTATGTGCTTATCCTTAGAGTCATCTTTTTCTCTCTCATCTTCTTGTTCTAATAGATTTAAGGCTTCTTGAATTGTATGCGCATAATACTCCATAGTCATATAATGTTGCATCTTTAAACTATACTTAAAATTTATACTGTCTATTGTCGTGGCATAGGGCGGCAAATAATCTATATACTGGTTCACTACTATATCCATTGCCATATTAATAGAAAGGGTACTATATTTTGTTTTAAGACTCCTTGCACGATTCAAATGGGAGGATAATATGTGATAAATCTCGTGTTTAATAGAGCCCATCATCTGCCTCGGTGTAAGATTTAAAAAGATATAGGGATTAAAATAAATAACGTACCTAGATAATTTAAAGTTTACAGCCGTGGGCGAGGTTATGTCATATTTTATCTCCCTAGACATTTGAAGCAGAAAATACCCATAAAAGTTTTCGTTATCTTCTATGAGCATAAAATTAACCTTTTGCACAAGCTTCAAAAAGTTTTCCACAAAATCCTTTGGCATTTCTTCAATGCTTTTCACATTAGAAATTTCATCATAAAGCTCATTTTTAAGACTTTCAAAGTTTTTCACCATAATTTCACCTAGCCTTTTATTTCATTGTAGGCCTTAAAATACATTTCAACGAAATCCTCATTTTCCAAACATAATTTATAAACACTATTATGACTTTCTTTAATATCCTGCATAATTCCTACCCCTAGGTCCACAGGGTAAATCTCTAGGAATTCTACAAGTCTTTGTATATCACTATTTAAATTTTCTTTCTTATCTAAGATACATAAGATATTATTTGCAATCAAATATAATCTAGTATGACTTTCCTCTTTCACCTTTGCAATTACATCTTGTTGTAATTGCATGCCATTAAATACCTCCTCATAAGAAATTAGAGGTTTATTATCTTCCTGTGAAAATGCCATAAACTCATGAGCTATTCTATTGCCTAAATTCCCTTTTAATATATTTAAAAATATTCTTTTATGGATTGTCTCTTTATTTTCCTTGTAAATCCTATAGCTTTTAGAAACCCGTTCATAACTTCTAGGGGTTGCTCTTATTTGCTCATCCTTTTGGTTATTAAGTAAATATTCTGGGAAAGTAGATATAAATTCTATAACCTTTTGCTCTATTTTATTCTCAATAGCCCATGAAATCCAAGCTAATGAATCACATTCCATTTGTAGCAAAACAAATCTATTTTCTTGCGCTGCATCCATATCAACTACTTGATAATCAAAATCTTCCCCGTATTTACTAGAAGGATTCATTGCAGCTAATATTTTAACTTTTTCATTTAGCTTGTACCCATTTATCTCCCTATTTAGTATAAGATTCATAAGCTCCTGCTGCACCGTATGTTCACAACGATTTATTTCATCAATAAATAAAAACACCTCTTTACCGCTAGATATCAAATTATCTATTTCTTGTAGCTTTGTGTGAACCGCGTAAACAGTATTTTTCTTACTAACAGTCTTTCCTCTATCATCTTTAAAGCTATAATCCTCAACTGTTGGAAGACCACCTATTTCTCCTTCTTTCAAAAGGTTTCCATCTATAATAACTAGGCTCCAGCCTTTAATTTTTGAAAGTGTCTTCGCTAAGGCAGTTTTTCCTATACCACTTTCACCTATAACTAAAGGTACTTCATCCGTTTGTATAACAAGATCTACACTTTGCATTGTATCTTTAAAATTCATCATTCACCCTTCTTACATCATATTCAGTTTTTCATCAACTGCTATTTTTTTGCAGACTTTACTACCATATTTATAAATAAAAATTATTTTATCCATAGATATATTTCCATATTTTTCATTTATACTATCACAGTTTATAAAATCTCTCACGTATTTTTCTGATATAGTTTCTTTAGATAATACATCTTTGAAAGCCAGCTCCGTAGCATCCATTGGTAGGTCATTAATGAAATATTTCATTACCAAGGCATTGTGCTTTAAAAATGATATTTTTTTATTTTCATCTATGTTTGAAATGAACTTTATTGCAGCTTCATTTTCGCAAACAGCCAAAATTTCTGCATTTAAGGTTGCATTTTTTATATACCTTAACGCATTATAATTTATTTTTATAGCCAAAATTTGTATTTCCTCATTTGGGTTGTCTATATATTTTATAGAGTCATAATCTTTTTCTATAGCTAGTTTTTGCAATAAATTGCTTGGTTCTTTTGCATATTTTATTGCATAGCCTTTTTGATCAATGCCTATTTTTATCAATTCTTCGCAGGGATTTTCAATAAATTCCAAAGTATTCCACAGCTTTGACACAACATATTTTTTCATATCATAACTTGGATTTTCTACAAACTCAATTGACCGTGGATTACTTCTTATTGCTAGCTCCTTCATTTCTTTTGTAGGGTTTCTTATATAACGTAGCATTACCCCATCTTTCTTTATAGCCATTATCTTCATTTGATCACTAGGATTTTCAATATTTCTTATAACAATTGGATTACTCTCTATCATCGCAATGACTTTATTTTCTATCATAAAATTGCACCTCGATACTTATTAATTTAAATTAATTATAACATGAAAAATGAATTTATTATTTCTTGGAAATAAAAAAAAGAGATATTTCTATCTCTTTCATAAACGATCTAAAATTTTATATTTTATATTCCAAAATACCGTTGCCCCAATTTTTACACCTATCTTTTCGATAGGTGGGTGTCCTCAGAGATGTTTAATAGTCCTTGCCACTTAAAATATTGGTCTTATAGGCCAAATCCACACCTAGATCTCGAACTCCCGTATTAATACTGTAGGTTGAAAATAAGAGCTTCACGAATACCTCAGAAATACAAACTTATAAAATCAATGAATACGTTTAAGTATTTCTTATTAAATTTATTATATCAGATTATAAATAAAATTCAATAGTAATTTATAATTTCTTTAAAAATTTTTTTTATGCAATAATGCCTTGTTTTTTTAAATACACTTTTGAGTTTTTATCTGCTTCTGCAGAAGTATATTCTCTTTGCATTTTTTTCATGGTCTTTAATATAACAGCATCTGCTGTACTCATACCGTCTATGGATAAAACTGCCAAATTTTTAATTGTGTCTTCTGCGGTTTCTGCAACAATCCCATTTCTTGCAGGTATAATAGAATTATTTATAGCCAAAATTGCTGATTGTACAGCGACTGATGCAGAAGTTGAAAGCTTTAATGCACAGCCTTCCTTTGCCCCATCACATATCATCCCACTGGTGTTTGCAATGGTATTTTTTATAACCCCATCTATTTGGTCATAACCAGCACCCATTAACCATGCTATAGCAACGCCAGCCCCGGTTCCAGCTGCAACACCACAAGCACACAGTGCTGATAATCTCCCTATATAATGTTTTATATAGCTGTTCGTAATATGACTTATTGCCACTGCCTTAGCCAATCTATCATCACTTACATTAAATTTATTTTTATATGCAACCAATGGCAAAATTGCCGTAAGCCCATTGTTTCCGCTTCCACTACTACTCATAACAGATAAATTCATCCCTGACATTCTCGCATCACTAGCTGCTGCTGTGAGCATCATTGAAGAGGTCATTAAGTCTTCTGACAGAATCCCTTTCTCTATGCTTTTCTTAAGACTAAACCCAACTCCCATGCCCATTTTCTTTTTAAGTCCTACCTTGGCTATATTTTCATTCATCACTATTCCTTCTAACATAAAAGCGATATCCTCATGAGGAATTTTCTCAATTTCTTTTATAATGTCTCTTATTTTCAAATTATATAAAATATTCTTTCCCTTATTGCTACTCTCATCCTCATTTGTTAGATCTATTAGAACTTCGCCTAATCTTTCAATATAAATAAATCTATTATGTTTTCCGCTTATAATTACACTACAATTACCTTTATCTGTTACAAGATTTACTTCTACATAGACTTTATCTCCAGTATCTTTAATGTCTAGTCTTAATTTCCCACTATATAAAAACTCTTTTGCAAGTTGAACTTGCATTTTGTTAATTCCTTCAAGTACCCTTAAATCCTTTTTACTTTCTCCACCAATAAAACCCAGTGAAGCTGCAATCGAAAGCCCAACCTCCTGCGTATTTGGTATACCAACTGACAATCCATTTTTATATATGTTAGGACTAACAAAAACTTCTGCACTTACTATATTATTAAAAGTTATTAGTTCTTTAGCCTTTGCACATGCAAGAGCAACAGCTACTGGCTCAGTACATCCCATGGCAGGGACAACTTCTTCCTTAAGTGTTTGAACTATAAGATTTCTTAATTTCATGAAAACACTCCCTCAACGAATTATTCTAAGACATACCTATAAAATTAAATACATTAAAAACTTATGTAGCTTTTATTAACATTTTTTTAAATATGCCTTATACATATAATAGCAATACTCATGCCAACAAAATTATACTGAGAATAAACCTTTCAGTGGTGTTTTTTCTCAAAATGATAAAAAAATCAGTATCAAAATGAGAATTAATTCTCATTTTGATACTGATTAATGATTTACAGCTTTGAAAAAGATGATTTGATCCCATATTCTTTTATTTTTCTATATAAAGTTGCTCTACTTAATTCTAAAGCCTCAGCAGCCTTTGTAATTGACTGTTTACTATGTCCAAAATACTCTAGAGCTTTTTCAATTTCTTTTTTTTCTAATTCCTTAATAGGTATAATCTCTACATTCTTATTCGACTTTAAAGTGCTCTCGCAACCTTTCAACCTCTTCGGCAGATCCATACATTTTATAACACTACCACTGCACATATTTACAGCATATTCTATGGTATTTTCAAGTTCACGTACATTGCCAGGCCACTTATAATTCATAAAAATTTCTAAAGAATCATCATCTATTTTATTTATATGCTTTTCTAGCTTAGAATTACATTTGTCTAAAAGATAATCCACAAGAACTATTATATCATCTTTTCTATCTCTTAAAGGAGGTATATTAAGTGGAATTACATTTAATCTATAAAATAAATCTTGCCTGAACTCTCCTTCTAATACTTTTTTTTCTAAATCTTTATTGGTAGCCGCAATTATTCTTACATCTATAGGAATGGATTCTTTTCCACCAATTTTTTCGATAACGTATTCCTGTACTACCCTTAAAAGTTTAGTTTGAAGATGAATAGCCATGTCTCCAATTTCATCCAAAAATATTGTTCCCTTATTTGCTAATTCAAATTTCCCTGCCTTGCCACCCCTTCGCGCTCCTGTAAAAGACCCATCTTCATACCCAAAAAACTCACTTTCTAGCAGTTGTTCTGGAATAGCCGCGCAATTTATTGTAATAAACGGCCCTTTCGCTCTATTACTATAAAAATGAACAGCCCGTGCAAATAGCTCTTTTCCAGTTCCACTTTCTCCCTGAATAAGTACTGTAGAAGTAGATTTCGCTGCTTTTTCCGCCTCTAATTTAACTTGTTCTAAGCAGTAACTACTACCTATAATGCTGTCAAAAGACGTAACCATAGTCCCTGTGGTAATATTATTTACTGTTTTTAATAAATCGGATATATTACTAAAAGAGCATACTATACCAAAGTTTTTATCACCGATACTAATAGGCTTCGCATCAAGTACTCCTCTGAAATGATGACTACTACCATTATAAGTAAAGTCTTTATTCTTTAAATTCTTATGTTTTTCGATAAGTTTATTGAAATCTAAGTCACCAATAAGATTTTTTATATTTGTATTTAAAATTTGGTTTCCATGAAGTCTAAATAGCTCTAATGCTTTGGTGTTATAATGAAGAATATTTCCTGCGTGGTCCGCTGCTATAATTCCTTTATCTACAGCGTCAAGAACTATCTCAAGTTCCCCTGCCAAAAGCTTTATTTTCTCTGTATTTTCCTGTTCTAATAGCTTTGAGGATATTAAATCCGCCATTCTATTTAAAAAGTTCATTAGGTTTACTTGATTATTTATAATAGCATCCCTTTGTTCTTCTTCAAAAGCAATAAGCCCAATAACTCCAATAGTATCATTACCAACATGAATTGGGCAACAAACCTCGGCAAACTCCTTGCAACTGTAAGCATTATCACACTTTAAGCATGCAAAATGTTTTCTAGGATTTTCAATAACGAAGCTTTCTCCCTGCGTCAGCGCAAATCCAAAAACAGATTTTTCATTTACTTTTTCTCCGATACAATTTCTATACCTTCCCGTCCCTGCTATTCTATTATAATTATTATCTACAACCGTCACATCTACTCCTATGACACTTGATATCGCCTCAGAAATCTTCTGAACATTTGAAACTATTTTTATCAAATCCATACTTATCATCCTTTTAATTTTTTTACATAAATCTGAATTTATTATACCATAGTTAAATCATCTCCTGGGTCGCTGAAATGTCGTTAAACATCTGAATATATATCAGAAAATTCTATATTAATTCTTTCTGTACTAGTTTTATACTGAAATTCATCATCTACATAATGCTTTGTTAATGTTTTTGTTGGAAGTTTAATTATAGCCTCACTTCCTATGTTAATCTCACTTTTTATTTCAATGCTTCCTTCATGCATTTTTACAAAAGATCTTACAAGGGACAATCCTATACCTGCCCCTTCACAAGGACGTTTTAATGTTTTATCTATTTGTGCAAATCTCTCAAATACAAATTTTAACTTGTCCTCTGGTATACCTATACCTGTATCCTTTACAGAAATGAGAATACTATCTTCCTTATCAGTCAATGCCACTAAAATTTTACCACCACAATCAGTATATTTAATGGAGTTAGATAGTACATTAAGCATAATCTTCTCTATTTTATCCGGATCAAAGGTCATTATCTTTTCTTCTACATCTGTATCAAAAGTAAGTTGAATTTGCTTACTTTCCACGTAGGACGCAGCAGATAAAGCTATATTTTCAATCACGCTTACGATGTTAACCTCTACCATGTTTGGTTTAAGTAACCCTGAATCTACTTTCGTAATGTCTAAAAAATTATTAATTAACCTCATAAGCCTGAAACAATTTTGTTTCATTACAACTAGATATTCATCTTTTTTCTCCCAAAATTCTTCTGTATTGTTATATATACTCAATACCTGAATAGCCGAATATATAACATTTAAGGGAGTCTTTAATTCATGAGAGATATTTGTAAATACCTCTGTAATCAATTTATTCAATTTAATAGTTTCATTTAATAATTGAAGATTTTTTTCTATGTCCAATTGCAGTTTTTCAACCTGCTTTTCAGGAGTAATATCACGTATTATACTTAATATCACGGGTTGTCCTGCATATGTAAAATAAGTAGAGGTATTTTGCACATTAGCAACTTTACCATCCTGCTTAAATATTTTTCCTTCAAAATTTACAAGTGTGCTTTGCTTATTGTATATTTCATCAAACTTCTCTTTAATATTTTCACTCTCATCTATATCCATAAAGTCTAAGATAAGTCTCCCAATTAATTCATCTTGGGTATTTAAGCCCACTAATTTTATAGCACTTTCATTAACAAAAATCACTTTATCATTTCTATGAACAAATATAGCTTCTCTTGAATTTTCAATAAGTAAGCTATGGCAATCTTCATTTTTCAATAATATTTTTTCTATATATATACGTTGATTATCCGTGTCCTTTAATTCATCATTAAGTGCTTGAAGTTGTAAATTTTTTCTGTATGAATTTTCTTTTTCAATTTCTACGTAATGACCTAATGGCCATGCAGTTAAAATAAATACTGCTGCCATAATTAAATCATTTTGAAAATATAAATTAACACTAGTATACGGTGCATAAATCAAATCTATAACTAGTATTATCCCTGATGAAATAACAGCCGTAGTAACACCATTTTTCATACCTAATTCTAATGTGGAAGTAACAATTATAAATAGGAACAATAATTTATATTGACTAGTACAATTATTCGATAAAATAATTGTAATTGAAAAAATCATAATAAAAACTAAGTTCTCAATAATTTGTATTAACTTTACATATTTACATTTAAATCTTCTTATAGAAAAAAATGACCATAACCAATAAATACATATACTACTTACTGATAGTAGTGCCGTTGGAATTATATTAATATACCCACTTGAGTTTTGAAGAATCTCATTATTTGATATAAGAAGTTCATTGTATATTACAATTCCACAAAATAATAAGGAAATTAATTTAACAATAGATATAATATCATTTATTTCTTTTTTTCTGCCTCCGTCAATATTACTCATGTTTTTTCACATCCAATTAAAGCATTTATATTTAACAGCAATATAAGGATCATCACTGATCCTTATAACCTTTTTAAGTTCTTATTTTCCCCTAAAGCATTTTGATTCTTCAGCTTTTACATTTTAATACATATATCGCCTAAATTCACTTTATTTCTAATATTATTATATCTTTCTCCAATCATTTTAGCATCAATTTTCATGTTTTAAATTATGTCAATTTTCTACATAGAATGCAAAATACCACAAACCTCCTCTAATCTAAATATAAATTTCAATAAAATACATATAAATATAAATATAAAATATGGATATACTATCATTGAAAGGAGATGGTATTAATGAATGAAGGTCTAATAGTACTAGCGAGAGGAATCATCGGATTTTTCACCTTATTAATATTTACTCGTGTTCTTGGAAAGCAGCAGATTAGTCAACTAACTTTTTTTGATTATGTTGTAGGCATAACTATAGGCTCCACTGCCTCCACTCTAACTACAGATTTAACTAGTAGGGCATGGCCTCATTGGGTAGGCTTGCTTACTTGGGCTGTTTTATGCTTTATTCTTCAATTAATAACTGTTAGCTCAAAGACTGCTGAAAAATACTTAGATGGTGAACCTACCATTGTTATTATAAACGGAAAAGTACTTGAGAAATCCATGAAAAAATTTCGCTACACCATAGGTGACCTTTTATCACAGTTAAGAGATAAAGGTGTTTTTGACTTAAGCGACGTAGCTTATGCAATACTCGAAAAAGATGGACAATTGTCTATCTTAAAAAAAACTCAATGTGATACTGTTACAGCAAATGATTTAAAAGTTAAAACTACCCCTGCTAGTATTGATTTTGAAATAATTTACGATGGATCTATTTTGCAAGATAACTTAGATAAAATTAATAGAAATGAAAAATGGCTAATGACTAAACTAAAAAAGAAAGGTATTAATGATGCTTCCGAAGTATTTTTAGCTATCTATAACGCAACAACTGGTTTACATATAGATCTTTATAAAGATGATATAGAAGAAAATAATAAATAGCAGATAAAGGGGCTTAAACTATGAAAAAATTTATATCATATGCTATACCAATAGTTACTTTAACAATTTTCGTACTAATAATGTTAGGAGGTAATTATTTGAAAAAGCCTCGCACTCCTTCAGAAGACGTAGTTTCTTTTGTAGAGCTATCTATAGAACATGCAAAATCTGAAAAGTGGGATATGCTTGAGCAAGATATCGTCAGAATTGATACTGCCTGGAAAAAAATCATACCTCGCATTCAATTTAGCGTTGAACGAGATGAACTATATAATATAAGTTTAAACATCGCCAGTCTTCGCGGTTCGATAGCCAGTGAGGATAAAGCTAGTACCTTGATTGAATTAAATCAAATTATTGAAAATTGGGATGAACTAACAAAATAATACCTAGTGACCTAGGTATTATTTTTGTTAGTTTATTATTTTTTCTTTTTGAAATTTAGAATGAACTTTTCAAAACCACATGAAGTTCGTGTAATGCTCTAGTTGCCATTACATACCTAAGTTTATCCTCTTGCTTATATTCCCCCTGCAAACCTTCTGTTTTAAGTCCACAAGGCTCATCTAATATCATGATAACTGCATCAAACTCAAGTCCCTTAGCAAAATATGATGGGATTACAACAATCCCGCTATGATACACTGCGTTTTCTTTATTTATAATCTTAACATTAGCATCCTTGTTAATTAAATCAAAGATTTTTTCTGTTTCACTTATATCTTTACAGATAATCGCAATATTTTCATAAGTCTTACTTTTGAACTCAGAAATTTTTTGGGTCATAAAACTTTTAAGTTCATCCTTATCAGAAATTAATTTCTCTTTTACCACTTCACCATTTCGTACTACAGGAACAATAGGATCTGCATGCAAATATTTATTAGCGTACTCCATAATTTCCACTGTAGATCTATAGCTGGTACTTAGTCTAAACTCCTGAGTATTACACCCTGGAAGTATATTCTTTATATCATGCATAGGTAGCTTCCCGTCATATGGAATCAGTCTCTGATTGCTATCTCCAACTATCGTTAAAGAAGAACACTTTGTTAATTCCTTTATTACCATGAATTGAAGTTCATTATAATCCTGAGCTTCATCTATTACTACATGCTTTATTTCCTCAGAAATCTTGATCCCTTCTAGCTTAATTTTAAAATATAAGATACCACCTAAATCATTTTCTGTTAATGCTTTATGTCCATTTATTTTGTTGTATAAATCAACACAGTTTCCATTTTCAATCCAAGTAAGGTTTCTTTTCACTGCTAATATCTCTTTAATTACTTCTCTAATTTTGAGTCTTCTATTAAAATCTAAATCATTTATTTTAAAATCCTTTTCTTCCTCAGGTAACTCTACCACACTTTTTTCATATTCTTTTTGTATAAATCTAACTTTTTCATCTCTAGCGTCTCTAATCTTAGAATAAATAATTCTTTTAATTTTCTTACTTCTTCTGAATAAAGGCATAGTTTTATAGTGATTATAAAACATTTCCATTATTTCCTTTTTAGATAATACTATCTCATTCATAAATAATAAATCTTCTATTTTAAAGTATTCGTTATCTAATTTTTCTACTGAGGTGTCAAGAAAGTTTTTATACTCTGTAGAATTTTTATACATAATATCTCTAGCAAATTCTTTTTCTCCACTAAGCACTTTCTCCATATACTCTTTTAGGCTCATTACTTCCATAGGCCCTAAAATGTCAAAGGCAAAGTCTCTAAATGTTGTTTGCTTAACTCCCGATTCTCCAAGGCTTGGTAGCACTAAAGATATATATTCCATAAATACATTATTTGGCCCTAATATTAGAACCTTGTCTTGGAGTATTTTTCTATAATTATAAAGCAAATATGCTACCCTATGAAGAGCAATAGTAGTTTTTCCACTACCAGCAACGCCATCCACTACAATAGTTTTGGTTCTTGGTTGCCTTATTAAATCATCCTGTTCCTTTTGTATTGTCATTATTATATCTTTGAGCTTTTCTGACGCATTGCTACTAAGCACCATTTGAAGTATCTCATCTTTTACATCTAGCGCTGAGTCGAACATGCCTTTAAGCTTTTCTTTTTTAATAATAAATTGCCTCTTAGCTAAAATGTTTACTAGTATCTTTTCCTTAGGAGCATCATAAAAAGCTTCCCCTAAAGCCCCGGTGTAAAATAAAGATGCAACGGGGGCTCTCCAGTCTACTACTAAAGGTTCATAAGTATTTTCTGGAGTAACTCCAAACCTTCCTACATACATTTTATTAATACCATAGTCTTCTTCAGAAAAATCAACTCTTCCAAAATAAGGAGAGCTCTTAAGCTCAGTTAACTCCATTACTCTTCTATCAATAGTTTTAAATGCTTCCTCCTTTACATATACCTCATGATCAAAATATTCTATTACCATATCTTCATCATCTCTATAATCTTCAATCACTTTTTTCCTATATTCTAAAATATATTTTGTAATTTCTTTTCTCTTTTGAATATATTTTAGAATTTCTTCACTAATGATTTTAATAATGCCATTTAATTTTTCTTCTTCTACATTAAATTCTAATTGTTTCTTTAATTCAACTTCTATTAAACTAGCATCCATATCATATTTATTATTATTCAAAACTACCACCCCATTTAACGATTTTATTTTTTCGTATAATTCGCACTCGTATATTTAAAAAATTTCATTCCATCCAATTATATCTATAATGCCGAGACCTGGAGAATCATTAATAGTTATCGTATTCCCTGTAATACATGCACCACCAACTATTGAATCATGTTCAAATAGCAACATAGTATCTAGATCAGCTTTAATCATATTGGATTTTGACGCTGCAAAACTCGTTGCTGCTGTAATGCCTATTCTACTTTCTAGCATACATCCCATCATACATCTTATACCCATATTTTCTGCCATATTATACATCTTTATTGCATTATTTATACCACCGCATTTCATAAGCTTTATGCTTATGAGGTCTGCCGCTCTTTTTTCAATGATCTTAAAGGCATCTGATGGACCAAAAACTGCTTCATCTGCAAGAATTTTTGTTTCCACATTATCTGTTACATATTTTAGTCCATCTATATCCCAAGCATTAACTGGTTGCTCAACAAACTCAATATCTAACCCCATGTCTTCGAACTTTCTAATAGTACTTACAGCTTCCTTTGGGCTCCACCCTTGGTTAGCATCTACTCTTATTTTTATTCCACGCCTTACCGCTTTTCTTACTGCTTTTACTCTCTCTATATCACGAGCCATATCATTTCCAATTTTCACTTTTAAATATGTATAACCATTCATTACAGCTTCTACTGATTTTGTCACCATTTGTTCCACTGTATCATTTGCTATTGTAATATCTGTAGATAATGAAGTTTTATATCCACCTAAAAATTTGTAAAGTGGCACTCCATATTTTTTGCAAAGTAAATCATATATAGCAACATCAATAGCTGCCTTAGCACTATTATTTCCGTGCATAGAACCATGAATTACTTTCATAATTTCTTCAATATTATCAATATCTAAACCTATAATTTCAGGTTTAATATACTCTATTGCTCCAATAATTGAACTCTGGGTTTCCCCAGTTATTAAAGGTGTTGGGGCTGCACTACCATATCCTATTTCTCCTGTATCTGTAACCATTTTTATAACTATTTCATCAGAAAAATTAAGAAGTCTCTTCCCTACTTTATATGGTTGTCTCAAAGGAGTATTAATTTTACCTATCCTAATATCTTGTATTTTCATAATTATCCCCCACTAAAAGTTTAATATTTTAATAGTATTTAACTTACTTAACCTATTTATACAATAAGAAGTAAATTGTTAACAGTACAATATTTCATTATACCTCTATATCTACTTTAATTCTATTACTTTTATAAAATTCTTTACTAATTATTTTTATAAAATTTAACCCTAAAAAAACTAAGGTCTATATCTTATAAAATAAGATATAGACCTTAAGGTTATTCTATTTTTATTTACTTTGCAAGTTCATATAGTGCATGAGCATATATCTTAGCATTCGTAATTAAATTGTCTATTGTGATATATTCATTTTTTTTATGAATAGTATCTGGTTCCCCTGGGAACATTGGTCCAAAGGCTACAGTATTAGGCATTTCTTTAGCATAAGTGCCTCCACCTATGGATAGCAATTTAGCTTCTTTTCCAGTCTGCTCAGCATAAACCTTTTGAAGTGCCTTAATAATTGGACTATTTGGTGAAAAATATAATGGTTCTTGATGTTCAAACTTTTCTACCCTTATTCCAGTTCCATCAATTTTACTATTAAATGGAGTCATCATATCCTCTAATTTCTTTGTTACAGGATATCTTAAATTTAAAGTCATTGTAGCTGAATTTTCATTCATATCTACAACTCCAACATTAAATGATAACTTACCTGAATTCTCATCTTCAAGGCAAACACCAAAAGACTCTCCGTGTGTTTCCATACCTATGTTTTCATTTAAAAACCCTACAAATTCTGACGCATCATTCGATCCAAGGTCTAATGTTCCAACGAAAGCAAATAATTGCATTATAGCATTTTTACCAAGTTCCGGTAAACTTCCATGAGCTGCTTCGCCTATAGATTTAATTATTACCATATCTTTATTAACTACTGCAGAAAGCTTGTAATTATTATCTTTTATAAAAATCTCCAACGCTTTAACAATGCTTCGTGCGTTAGTAGCCACGATTCCTGCCTCACAATAATCAGGTACTATGTTAGATACTTGACCACCCTTAATATATTTTATAAAGTTTTCACCCTTATTCTTGATCTTAAAATCTTTTACAATGTTAAAAATAGTTATACCTTTTTCTCCATTGATTATTGGATACTCTGCATCTGGAGTAAATCCAGCAACTGGTGCTTTTTCTTTTTCTAAGTAATATTCAAGTTCCTTGCTTCCGGTTTCTTCATTAGTTCCAAATAGAACTCTAATTCTTTTAGATATAGGCAATTTCGCATCTTTAATAGCTTTTAATCCATAAAGTGTTGCCATTATTGGTCCTTTATCATCTGTAGTTCCACGTCCGTACATTTTTCCATCATGAATTTCTGCAGCATAGGGTGGATGAATCCATCCTTCACCTTCAGGAACTACATCTAAGTGACCTAATGCTACAACATAATCTTCACCTTGTCCATATTCTGCATATCCAACATAACCATCTAAGTTAACTGTATGAAAGCCTAAATTCTTTGCAGTGTTTAAAGCACATTCTAGTGATTTAGCTACTCCATCGCCAAAAGGCATTCCTGGCTTAGCTTCACCTTCTACACTCTTAATTCTTATTATTTCTTGAGTAGACTTAACAATATCCTCTTTCATAACGTCAATTAATTTATTTAATTCCATATTCGTTCCCCCCCACTTATAGTCTACGTACGTAGCTTTATCTACATTCGTAGCTTTGTCTACATTCGTAGCTTTATCTACATTCGTAGCTTTATCTACATTCGTAGCTTAGTTAAGATATCATATTATTTATTATTATTTTTCAAAGGTAATCCATCCTTTTTGAGATAAATACCTCAGAAACATAATTAACCTATTAATAGCATTCTGCTCAGTATCATCAAATTTTTGAGCCAGAGCTAAAGCTATATCATAAACTGTTTTAGTGCCATCACAAAGTTGCCAAACCATAGAACCCATTTCATCGAGCTCTATATCATTAACTTTTGATTTTTTTATGAGCCATCTCACAAATTTTTCCACTGGCTTATTATGGTTAAAAAATAGTTTTACTTTTTTATCACTTACAGACCATTGTTCAATCTTTCTTAATGGCCTGTAAATCATAAAATTTTCTTGTGATTTTTCTTTGTTTTTTTTATTAAACATATATTTCTCCTACAAAGAAGTTAAGAGCCATAGTGGCTCTTAACTATATTTTTTCTTTATTTTTCTTTAAGTTAAATTTTGTTTACCATGTCTAATTTTAACATTAAACAGTAGTTTTGTCCACTTTTGTAGCAAACATGTAGATCCATAATCCTAATCCCAAGAACATTATTGCAGCGAATTCGGGGCTTGCGGATAAAGCTGGGAATAACTTCGCTCCAAATCCTATGTCAAGCTTCGCTGTTGCAACTCCTGCTACAACTATACCCATTAAAGCATCTCCTGCAACAAGTCCTGATGCAAGAAGTATACCTTTTTCCACTTGTACCTTTTGTTTTTCTTCGTCTTTCTTGAATTTCTTTTCAACTAATATTCTAATAATACCACCACAAAGAATAGCTGAGTTTAAATGTATTGGTAAATATATTCCAAGTGCAACTGGAAGTATTGGAATTCCTGCCATTTCACAGAATATCGCAATTGTAACTCCAACAAATACTAGAGCCCATGGAAGTTCACCAGTCATTACACCTTTGATAACCATTGACATTAATGTTGCTTGAGGTGCAGCAACGTCCTTACTACCTATACCGTATGTGCTATTAAGCATTAATAATACTCCGCCAGCAACTGCTGCTGCTGCAACTATTCCTAAATACATACCAATCTGAACACTCTTTGGTGTTCCACCAATAACGTAAGTTGTTTTTAAGCTTTGTGCAGTACCACCAGAAACACAGATAGCAACACAAACTATACCACCTACAATAACAGCTGCAATCATTCCTTTATCACCAACGTTACCTGTAAGCTTTAATATTGATGTTACAAATAACAATGTAGCTATAGTCATTCCTGAAGCTGGATTATTTGAACATCCAATTAAACCAACCATTCTAGCTGATACAACTGCAAAGAAGAATGAGAATACAACTGCAAGTATTCCACCAACTATACCCACATTAATTATTGGTAACAACCATGAAAGTAAGAATACTAATACTGCTGCGCCTACAACCCAAGTTATTGGTGCCTCAATATCTGATCTTTTTTGGGTATTTGCCCCACCTGCTCCAATACCAGACATAGCTGATTTAAAAGATTTGATGATTGTTGGAGCTGATTTTCCAAGACTTATAAATCCACCTGCTGCAACCGCACCAGCGCCTATATATCTTATATAATTTTTCCAAATATCCCATGCTCCCATTTCACTAATAAGTTTTACTGATGGGAATAATGGTGCTTGCAAACCATGCCCAACATACATTATTAATGGCATAAGTCCAAACCATGCTATTAAAGAACCTCCAAACATATAAAGTGATGCTTGGACTCCAACTATATAACCGACACCCATAAGAGATGCTAACGTATCAACACCAAATAATGTTGATTGCACTGGTTTGATAGTCCATTCAGCTTCTTCGACCCAGAATTTAAATCCACCAGAGAATAATTTGAAAACTGCTCCTCCTATAAGTCCTGTCAATACTGCCTTAAATCCTGAACCCCCTTCACTACCAGTTACAAGAACTTCAGCAGCTGCCATACTTTCTGGATATATAAGGGTACCATGTTCTTCTACTATTAAGAAGCGTCGTAGAGGTGTAACAAATAGCACTCCTAAAAGTCCTCCAAGTAATGTTACAACAATTATAGTAGAGAGTTTTAATTCCATACCCCAAAGTATAATTGCTGGAAGTATAAATATAATTCCACCTGCTAATGATTCTCCCATAGCAGCAATTGAAGATACCATATTAGCCTCTAATATGTTATTTCTTTTAAATAAACCTTTAAGTATTCCTGTAGCCAAAATTGCTCCTGGAATACCTGCTGAAATTGTCATACCTACTTTAAGTCCTAAATAAGTGTTTGCAGCCGCAAATATCATTGCAAATACCATACCCATTATTATGGATATTGCCGTAAGTTCTGGCATTGCCTGACTCGCTGGTATAAACGGTAAGTAATCCTCACCTTTAATACCACCGTAAGCTGTATGAGACAGTTTTTTTGATTCCGCCATGATATATCCCCCTCTTGATTATATATGTTAATCATCTATTAATATAATTCATAATACCATATGTTGTAATAATAACTAATATGAAAATTTATCGTATTTAACCAAATTTTCTCATTTTAATAATTTTTCAGTTAAATCCCTACAAAATGCTCGTTTTAGCTTAATATATCACTATAATTTTATTCTTAATATGGCTTTTGAAACCGTACAATTTTTTTTATTCATTTTCAAATATTTAGTTAATGTTGATTTAAATTACATCTTAAAGTACAAAAGAATATTGGTGTTTTTTCATCAAATAAATTGCCAGTAAATGTAAAGCTTTACCATGGTTTTTTTATTGCAAAACCTTTTAGCTAGAGGGATACTAAATTCAATTATTAGACTATAATATAAATTCCTAACTAATTAATTTTCAAAAAATGAAAATAGCAGATATATAAACTTGCATTTATATCCTGCTATTTTATTATTTTAATTTTCCAAATCTACTAAACGGACTAATTATAATTCCTGCCTTACCCATTATATCTTTTTTAGGTATAAAAGGTTTATCCCAATATCTTGCATCTAGAGAATCTACTCTATTGTCACCCATAAAGAAGTAACTATCTGCTGGCACTTTATATTTCCCTGTTTTACCACCTGGATATACAACATAACTTTCATTTATTTTTTTATTATTTATATATACAGATCCATCTTCTTTAACTTCTACTATATCATTTGGAAGTCCAATAAGCCTCTTTATTAAATCTTCACCCAATTCATCAGAATGAAATACTACTATATCTCCATGTTTAAGGTTATTTTTGTTATGAACTATTGTTACTAAAATCTTATCATTCAGATGTATTGTTGGTAGCATAGATCCAGTCGGAACAGTTACATTAAAGAAAACAACCTTGCGTATTACAAATGCTATTATAACGGCCACTACTATAGGTACTATCCAATCTTGAAATATTTTTTTAATAAAGTCCATAATTATCTCCTCCGAAATCTAACACATTAATATCTTATCACAATATTTACAATATATCAGTAATTAAAATTTATTTTCTTGTTAAATCATCTATTGCGGAGCTGCAATATAATTTGGTATATAAAGGTGAAAAGAGAAGCCGACCTATTAAAAGTCACTTCTCCAAATTTGACGGAAATATATAAAATTACTGTATGTACTATTCCATGCGATGCGCAAAATGTTCCATGATTTTTGCCCAAATACGTTGTGTTTCGATGAATTCAGCATAATGTTTTTCCACATTTCTATTGTATTTCTCGAGTTCTGCCAAGACATTAATAAACTCAGGCTTTCCAAAATAAGCACTGATTTTAGGCAATGTTACTCTCAGCTGCTCTTTTATCTCTCTAATCTTATCCGTGTAGTGATCTGGCTGAGTTATATAGAGCAGTAATGGCTTATAACGAATCCAACCTATACATGCATTATAAAAGCGAGTTTTAACCTTGTCCGTATCAGCTTTGATAAACTTCAATCGAATTGGGAGAACGCCTTCTAAAAGGTGATTATATGTAGAAAATCCGTCATGGAATGTGTAACATGGCACCCTCAAAACTTTTCTCTCACTTAGACATGTGCTTAAAAACGTATCCTCCCCTCTAGCTCCTGGTGGATTGTAAAAAGGGAAAATACGCTTAGGCTCAGTTAGGTTAATACACAGATTAGCACCTGAGATGAATTTAGAATGATTTATTTCTTCTACCTCTCTGGCCTCATGGCTAGTCAATGTCTTTGTATCTGCATATGTTATCCCACCATTTTTCATAACAGATTTTAATTTATCCCACTTAATAATATCATTACTAATAGCCTCAATAAAAGACCTAAAATCACCTTCGGTCATAGTGTCATTGAATTCCATATATGGAATTGGAGATATATAACCACAGTGATGTCCGTGAGTGATGTCTGCTTCAGTGATATTATTAAGATGTTCTGCCAAAACAAACTGACCTCCCCAAATTGCAGTATCAAGCGTATTAGTTACTGCCATTGGGTATTCGTCATCATCCAAAAAAACAAGATAATCCATTTTGTTTTTTATAGCATTATATAGCACAGCGTTACGCTTGGCTGCATATCCTTTGCCAAAAATCATTTGAGTCTCCTCAAAACTAATGACGTTTTCTCTAATTAAATAATCAATTTCTTCTTTTATAGCAACGCTTCCAATAAATTTACTACTATCAATTTGCTTTACCAAATCGGGATGTACATTTGTGTAATCAGTTATTTCAGTTTTATTATAATGAAGATCATAGGCAACAAAAAGGTTTAAACTTAACCTTTTATCTGCTACCAAACCAGATTCCTTCCAATTGCTTATGTTAGTTCTCAGCACCTTTTGAAAACTCTTTCTTCCCGTCGCAAAACCTATTCCGACTTTAATCTCTTTGACGTTCGGCATTTAATCACTCCCTTTTATGAAAACCTTATGGTAAAGTCTTTCTGTATTGTATATTATACCATAACTAACCCATAAAATCACAAATAGCATTTCAGACTAAATACTACATTTTTCTTTGTCCAAATTATATTTTAATTAGACATTATTTATTATATATTGCTTTTTTTCTTGCAAAAATAAAGGGAGTCGTGAAATTCATGGATTTTCAATTTAAGTGTTATGACCTCAGGGACTTCGGCTTCCTGTTAATCGAAGCATATTTTCTAAACAGAGGTCATATAATGATTTTGTAATACTATGAAAGGATTAGCAATATGTATAATGTTTATGACCCATATCCTTATGGTGTTAATACACCTATGTATAACCCATACAATATGTATAATCTTTATAGAACCTATCAATGTCCTTATTACATTAACCCATCAATGCATACCTCAACTGATGAAATAGAGTATGATTCAATTCAGTTAAAGGATTATGGACCAGAACCGTTTGTAGTTAATATTAATGAGGCTACTAAGCAAAACAATACTTATCGTACCGCTTTATGGACAGGAAGCCATTTGCAACTTACCTTGATGAGCATCAAGGTTGGGGAAGATATAGGTTTAGAGGTTCATCCAGATCTTGATCAATTTATACGTGTTGAAGAAGGGCAAGGGCTTGTTAAAATGGGTGATAGTAAATATAACTTGGATTTTCAAAAAAACGTCTATGATGATTTTGCATTCATCATACCTGCTGGTAAATGGCACAATTTAATCAATACAGGTGACATACCACTTAAATTGTACTCTATTTATGCACCACCTCAACATCCACATGGTACAGTTCATGAAACTAAAGCAGATGCAGAAGCTGCTGAAGAGAACCACGACCACTTATATCAAAAGGGACAAAGAGCTCTTAGGCAAAACAAGGAATTTACCTTAAGTGAACTTGCTCAGTATGATGGTACTATGGGAAACCCTGCTTATGTAGCAGTTAACGGAATTGTATATGATTTAAGCGCTAATTCAAAATGAAGCGGTGCTACACACTATGGCTTAACTGCTGGTAAAGATTTAAGCTCTCAGTTTGAAAGCTGCCATGGAGTATCAAGCAAACTAGCTAAGCTTCCTAAGGTTGGTGTGCTTAAAGTATAAGCAAAAAAACTATAAAATAAAATGAGATAACTTAAATACTAAGCTATCTCATTTTATTTTTATACTCTAGTAATAGTAACCTCTTGCTATTTTTGTGTCTCTTGATAAACCAAATGCGGTCTTCCGGGCTATTGTTCGCATTTTGATTTTAATTCGTTAAATAAGAATATTATATATTAACAAAACTAAACATTTAGTATTTCATTTGAAATTTCTTCAAATCTTTCATCAGTTATACCAAGTTTTTTCTTAAATATTTCATCTTCCATTCTTACAGTAATTATCTTGTTAGGAGATATCTCCTTAATAATATTTTTTATCTTCTGAATTGATTCTTCATCATCGGTATAGCCCTTTAGAATAGTTACTTCTAATATAAATTTGCCTTTATATTGCTCTCTAAAAGCTTTCATATTTGAAATATGATTCTCAAAAGTATACCCTCCAATTGGCCGCTGGATTTTTTGAAAATCTTCATTTGAAATAACCTTTATTTCGCCAATAACTTCCTCACACATGTTAGCAATCTCTTTAAATTCTAGCCAATTTAGAATATAACCGTTTGATAGCAGCTTAACTTGCAACCCTTTACCTTTAATAATATTAATCACATCAATAATTTTTTCATTCACTAAAGCTTCACCTTTTGAGTTAATAAAGATTACTTCTGCTTTTGTACTTTCTATCATACCTTCTAGTTCAATCAATGAACTATCTGTTTTATCAAATGATTTTTGGGTATCTACTTTATTTGGCGACCTTCCAATAGGACAAAATATGCAGTCAAAATTACAATGCTTTTCAGGCAGTATATTTACTTCCAGTACCCTTTTACCATCTTCAATATAAATCTCTTTATAACTAAACCCACCCATTGCTATATCCTCCTAAAATTACTCTATTACTACTTCCTTATTATTGATATCTAAAATTGAAATTTTGCTTGTTCCACCTAAATTGTCTTGTACTGCTTTTGCTAGTTCTTTTAATGCGTCCTGAAATTCTATTAATCTACTTTCATCAGTTAATTCAATACATAAAAAAGCATTAGTTGTATTTTCAGTAAGCATTGTTCTTACTGCTTCACGCCAATTCCAGCACCTGCAAATTGCTCCCTCATTATCTTTATATATTATCTCACCTTCATATGGTGGTTCACTTTTATCCGTTCCTAATGTAATAAAATTTTCATTTCCAACTGCCTTAGTCAATCTTATATCAGAAGCAAATGTATCGATATCCTCACCACCGCAGGGCAATGCATATCTTAATGAAATACAGTTGTAAATATCAACTAGTGGATTAATAGTCCCTAAATGATTTCCATTATTCACTCTCTTTAGTAACGCTTCTATTGATGCCCTTGCACCCTTCTTTGTTTTAAACTTTTGAAATGCCTCTCTCCATACTTTTATAACTTCGTTACTGCTAAATTCTGCATTCTGCAAATATTTTAAGGCTTCCTTTTCTGAATTTAAAATCATTTCCTTATATGTTTCTTTATCTTTTATAGTGTTATCTATTCCATAACAAACAACAACTCCGATCCGTGCACTGGGAAATAGGCTCCAAAAATCATCTTCAATGACAAACTTTTTCATTAAAATTCCTCCTTCATATTAAAATGTGATAGCTACATATTTTACCCTTATCACTTTTCTTTAGCTAATAGTCTACTTATTTTTTGCTATTCTAAACTATATACGATACCACTCTCAACAATTGCGATAATGGATTGATCATCATCTATAAAAAATTGCGGGCGGATGGATAAATTGTATTTTTTAATAAAAGAAATGGTGTCTACATTATAACCTTCTCGTTGCAAAATAAAGGGCTGATCCCTGATATCTTCAATGGTAACATATTTAGAATGAACAGGTTTGAAATTTTTCGGTGTAATGCATAAAAGTCTATCGATATACAGCGGCGTTTCTACCAAATCTTCCTTAACAGGCAAAGTAGAAAGGCCAATACCTACAACACCCGTTTTTGCCCAGAAAAGAACATCTTCATAATCACCTTGCATAATATTGATATCAATATTGGGACTCTCGTCTGAGGGAACATAAAACACACTATATTAAATTACTCAAATCCTCTAACCCTTTGCTACCAGCCTATTTTCTCTCTATCCTCGCAACGCACTCTACATGAGCCGTCTGTGGGAACATATCCACAGGTTGAATTTCTAAAGTTTTATATCCAAGTTCATCTAAAATCCCAAGATCTCGAGCTAAAGTGCCTGGATCACAAGAGACATATACTATAGTTTTAGGCTTCATGCTACTAATTGCTTCTAAAAGAGTTTTGTCACAACCCTTTCTTGGCGGGTCAACTACCACAACATCAGCTTTTACTCCCTGATGAAGAAGCTCTGGAATAATTTTTTCTGCCTCGCCTACTATAAATTCTGTATTAGATATATTGTTTTCTTTTGCATTTATTTTAGCATTTTCAATGGCCTCGGGTATTATCTCTACTCCATATACTTTTTTAGCCTTCTGAGATAAAAATAAGGATATAGTGCCTGTACCACAATAAGCATCAAGCACCACTTCTCCACCACTTAAATTTGCATACTCTAGCGCTTTACTGTACAGCACTTTTGTTTGTATTGAATTAACTTGAAAAAAGGATAGTGGAGAAACTTCAAATTTAAATTCGCCTATGTAATCTGTTATAGTATCTTTTCCCCATAGAGTTACGCATTTCGCTCCTAATATTACATTTGTTTTTTCACTATTAATATTTTGGATTACACTCACTAATCCTTTGATTTTTTTAGTCATTAAGGCTATAAATTCTTCTTTGTAAAGAAGTGTTTTACCATTAGTAACTAATACCACCATTACTTCTCCAGTCTCAATCCCTTTTCTAATCATAATATGTCGAAGATTGCCTTGGTGATTTTCCTCATTATAACACTCGATATTAAACTCTTTTATCCATTGTCTTGTTAGCTTTACCACAAGATCTGCAACTGTATCTTGAATATGGCAATTTTCCATATTTATTATGTCATGACTTCTTTGCGCATAAAACCCAATATTCACTATAGAATTTATATTGCTAACAGGTAGTTGAACCTTATTTCTATAATTATAAGGACGCTCCATGCCTATTGTAGAATGTACTATGACCTCTTCTAATTTCCCTATCCTATTTATAACCTGTACTACTCTATTAGTTTTAAAATCCAATTGAGCCTTATAGTCTATATGTTGCACGTTACAACCGCCACAGTTCTTGTATATACTGCAAACTGGATCTATTCTACTTGCTGATTCCTCAATTATCTCTAATAGTTTACCAAAAGCAAAGTTTTTAGAAACCTTAACAATTTTTATTTTTACCACTTCACCTATAATTGCACCAGCTACAAAAACGGTAAAATTATCTATTTTGCCTACACCTTCGCCCTCATATCCCATATTATCTATTGTCATTATATAATCTTCATTTTTTTTAACAGGAATAATATAATCATCAAACTTTCTCTTACTTTTCATTGTTTTTCCTCCCTAATTCTACCTTTATCCTCTTTACTAAAGCACATGAAAATAAATAGCAAGCAAGCTATGCTCGTATATTTACTCCCATGTGCTTATTAATTTTGATTTTATAATACCTAAAAAATGCCTACATCACAATTAAAAAAAATTCTATTATTCTTTAAAAGTCTCACATTGTGTTTTTTCAGTAGTTAAAGCACCTGTACCATTAACCATAATATTATCTGCAGCACATAAATTTTCTCTATTGTGTATACAATTTTTAGCAATGCATCTAATATTCGGACTCATCTCTATAGAGTCACTATTAAATACTTGTTTAAATTCACCAACTACATTCATATTAAGTACATTAGTTAATGAATTCTTTAATCCTTTTTCAGCAAATGTTTCACACTTCGTTGCCTCACTACTATGAGCATTTGACCCCGAGACATTGATAGTACTAGCTGAGCAAATTCCTGACATATTATTGACGCAATTTGTTGCGCTGCAACTTAGAGTTCCGCTCATGTTTATCACTCCCACTACTTATTTCTTATTATAATCTGTAGCTTTAGCTTTTATTATACTATAAAAATGAAAAATAAGTATAATAATTATTATTTTGCGAAAGCTGTTTCTTATATAATAAAAAAAAGCACCATGTAGGTGCTAAAAAAAAAAATCAGTTGCCATGTTGTTTTGTTTACACTTATAACTATATCCATATTTGTTTTCAATATACATGTCTATTGAAATTTTAAAAAAAGATTGCCAGTTAACTGACAATCTCTTGAGCTATAAACTCATTTTTTTTAGTTTTTTACATTAGCCCTACCACTATACACAATGCCTCTAGCTGCATCCATTGTTATAAATGAACCAGTTTTAATAACTTCTTCTGCTCCTATTGCACTATATATTATTGGAATTTCTCTTGATGTACATTCAATAACAACACTTGAACTTAATTCATCTTCTTCTACAATAATTCCTGAAACTCTATCTAATATGTCAATATATTCTCTATTTAATGTTTTCATTACTAAAATGTCTCCATCTCTCATAGTGTCTTTAGCTTCTTTTGCACTTTTTACATAATAAGCTGTACCACAAGCTGAAGCACTTATATTTCCCTTACCTTGAAGTAATATATCACCAACAATATGAACTTTCATCATATTTGTACTACCTACATAATTTGCTGGAATTCCAGCAGCAATAACTACTAAATCTCCCTTTTCTACATAGCCTTCTTTTAAAGCAATATTTACAGATTTATCTATAAGTTCATCTGTAGATTCTACCTTCTCTTCACATATTGCAACTACACCCCAGTTTAATGCAAGACTTCTAGCTATCTTTTCATAAGGAGTAACAGCTATAACAGGGCATTCTGGTCTGTAAGCTGAAACTTTTTTAGCTGTACTACCACTTTGAGTTGCAGTAATAATAGCTGAAGCCTTAAGTTCCATAGCTGTATTGCAAGTAGCTAAACTAATGGCATTTGGTACATTAGGAATGTGATATTTGCCCTTATTCTTTAAATTCTCTTCATAATTAAGAGCATTTTCAGCAGCTTTTGCTATTTTAGACATTATAGTTACTGCCTCTACAGGGTATTTACCATTAGCAGTTTCACCACTGAGCATTATAGCATCTGTACCATCGAATATTGCATTTGCAACATCTGATGACTCGGCTCTAGTTGGTCTTGGATTTCTCATCATAGAATCTAACATTTGAGTAGCTGTTATAACTGCCTTTCCAGCAGCATTACACTTTTGGATAATCATTTTTTGAACTATTGGAACTTCTTCAGTAGGGATTTCAACTCCTAAATCTCCTCTTGCAACCATAATACCATCAGAGAATTTAATAATATCATCAATATTATTAACCCCTTCTCTATTTTCGATCTTAGAGAAAATTTGTATATCTCCGCCACCATTTTCGTTAAGTACACATCTTATATCAAGTACATCTGATGCTTTTCTTATAAAAGATGCTGCAACAAAATCAACACCTTGCTCAGCTCCAAATTTTAAATCACTGATATCTTGCTCTGTAAGTGCAGGTAAGTTTATTGAAACACCAGGCACATTAACTCCTTTATGGTTACCTATCATACCAGTATTTGCAACCTTGCAATGTATTCTTTTACCTTTTACTTGTTCTACAATAAGTCCCACTAAACCATCATCTATTAGTATAGTATCATTCGGTTTAACATCTTCATATAATTTATTGTATGTTACTGAACAAATAGTTTCATCTCCAACAACTTCTTCACCACAAACAACAGTAAATTTTGCGCCTTCCTTTAATTCAACTTTACCAGCTGCAAAATTTCCTGTTCTGATTTCTGGTCCCTTAGTGTCTAGTATTATAGCAATATGTTTATTAAGCTCTGATCGTAGCTCTTTTACTAAGTCCATTCTTATCTTATGTTCTGCATGATCTCCGTGAGAAAAATTATGCCTTGAAGCATCCATTCCCGCATCAATTAAGCTTTTTATAGTTTCACTATTGTCACTTGCTGGCCCTACTGTACAGATAATTTTAGTTTTTTTCATAAATTACTCCTCTTATTGTTAGTTTTTTTTATTTAATACATTATTACGTTGTCTTATATTTAAATCCCTTAGCAGATGCGCAACTCTGAAAGAGATGATTAACAGCTCTGAAAAAGAGATTATTAGTAAGAAAGAATTTTTGAAATATGATAAAGTCTTTCATTAAATTTTCTTGGTATTTCTAATGCTTCATTGATGTCTTCATCCATTATTTTGCCATCTTTCATACCAATTACTCTTCCTGATTTACCTTCTATAAGAACTTCTACAGCTGCTACTCCCATTCTTGAAGCAAGCATTCTATCAAAGGCACTTGGGCTTCCACCTCTTTGAATATGGCCGAGTATTGTAGCTCTTGATTCAATTCCTGTTGTTTCTTCTACTTGCTTTGCAAGTTCATTTGCTCCGCCTACACCTTCAGCAAGAATTATCAGATTGTGCATTTTGCCTCTTAGTTTACCTTCAAATATAGTTTTGCATAAACCATCTATTTCATACCCTTTTTCAGGAATAATAACTTCTTCAGCCCCTCCGCCAATACCAGCGTATAAGGCTATATCTCCACAATTTCTTCCCATTACTTCAACTACACTAACTCTTTCATGAGAACTTGATGTATCTCTTATTTTATTTATAGCATCCAGTACTGTATTTAGTGCTGTATCAAATCCTATAGAATATTCACTATAAGGCAGATCATTATCAATAGTTCCAGGTATACCAACCGTTGCAATACCTAAATCTGATAAAAGTTGTGCTCCTTTGAAAGAACCATCTCCTCCAATTACTACTAATCCATCAATTCCAAATACCCTTAATACATTAACTGCCTTTGCTCTTCCAGCTTCTGTTTTAAATTCTTCACAACGGGCAGTTCTAAGAATAGTTCCACCTCTATGTATTATATCCGAAACAGAATGTCTATCCATATCAAAAATTTCACCGTTTATAAGGCCACTATATCCTCTTTTTACGCCCATAACTCTTATGCCTTTAAATATACCCATTCTAACTACTGCTCTAATGGCTGCATTCATTCCCGGTGCGTCGCCTCCACTTGTTAATACCGCAATTGTTTTCATAAAAATAACCTCCTTGTTGTTCTCTGTCTAAGATATCAACTATTGATTGTTACCTTATTGTACCAGAGGGACAAGTATAGTCCCACTGTAATTATAATATATTTATGTTTCCAAACAAAACATTACTACTAATTTTAAAATACCTTTATAGTCTAATATTATACAAATTTCTCGAAATATTCAACATTTTATATGAAAAAAAATATTTTTTTATTAAATGGTATAGTATTAACACTTTGTAAACCTTTTATTGAATAAAAACGGGAGAAAAGAAACATCGCTCCCATTATTTTACCATTATATGGTGTTATTTATTGAACTTTTATGTTGTTTTCTCCAAATATACTTCTTAGAAGTACCATAGTATCTGTTTCTTCACTTAACCACAACCCTTTATCTACAGCGTACATTTTTCTTGGCTCTTTTGTACAAAGATATACAGGAGTATTCCCTCTGTAAATAGCTAAATTCTGTTTTAATTTTTTTAGTGCATCCTTCATCATAAGTTCATTTTCTATTAGGATATAAATTTTTTCACTGTTAATCTTTAGGAGTGGTTTAATATCTTCACATAATATCTTTGGTTGCTCTTCTTCCCTAATGCTAACTCTACCTTTTAGTATTACTATTTCATCCTCTTCCATTAATGATTTATACTTTTCAAATGTCCTCGGAAAAACTATTACTTCCACACTTGCGTATAAATCCTCCAAATTAATAAAAGCCATCATATCATTATTCTTTGTAACTTTCTTATTAACAAATGATATTATACCACCAATAATAACTTTATCACCATCTTTAAGTTTAAAGCTTTCACCTAACATGTCATCGCCTTCTTCAAGGCTTTCTTCTGCTACAATATCAGAAATTCTTGTATTAGTTTGTATTTTAAGTGTCTCTTCATATTCATCCAGTGGATGACCAGATAAATATATCCCCGTCATTTCTTTTTCCATAGCTAAAAGGTGTTTCTTTTTAAATTCTTTAATATTAGGATACTCTATTTCAAAATTATTATAAGTATTTTCAAAATCTAAAAATAAATTTATTTGCCCCTCAATATTTCTCTTCCTATCATTATTTACTCCATCTAATACTTTTTCATAGATTGCTAGTAGTTGTGACCTGTGAATTTTGAAATCATCAAATGCTCCTGCCTTTATAAGACTTTCTACTGCTCTCTTACTTACACAGGAAGTATCTATTTTATTACAAAAATCCATAAAACCGGTGAAATCACCTTTTTCTTCTCTGTTTCGTACAATGCTATCTATCACATTTACCCCTACATTTTTTAAAGCTGTAAGACCAAATCTTATAGTATCACCTTTTACAGTAAACCCCGCAAAGCTTTCATTTATACTAGGAGGCAGCACTCCAATGTTAATTTGCACTGCATATCTAGTATAGAAGGCTATTTTCTCACTACTACCCTTTACACTATTCAGCATAGCAGCTATAAATTCTGTTGGATAATAACACATTAAATATGCTGTTTCATATCCCACAACTGCATAGGCTGCCGCATGAGATTTATTAAAAGCGTATGACGCAAATTCCATCATTTGATCAAATATGCGGTTTGCTGCCAACTCTGTAATACCATTTCGAAGACAACCTTCAACTTCTATATTGCCAGCCTCGTCCACTATGCCATGGATGAAATTATATCTTTCCTCTTCCATAACTTTATGCTTCTTTTTAGACATTGCACGACGGACAAGATCAGATCTTCCCATTGAATACCCAGCAAGCTTTCTAACAATTTCCATAACTTGTTCTTGATATACCATTACGCCATATGTAACGCCTAAAATTTCTTCGAGTTGTTGAGTTTCATATTCCACCTTATCCATGCTATTTTTATTTCTTATATAACGTGGAATTTCGGCCATTGGGCCCGGCCTGTACAAACTTATACCTGCAATAATATCTTCTAAATTATCTGGCTTTAGTTCCTTCATAAAGCTAGTCATTCCTGCAGATTCAAGTTGAAATATCCCTACAGTCTTTCCTTCTCCGATCATCTTGTAGACCTTGTGGTCCTCAATGTCTAAATTGTCTATATCTATAGATACATTCCTATTTTCTTTAACGAAGTCTACACAATCCCTCATAACTGTAAGTGTACGAAGTCCCAGAAAATCCATTTTTAAAAGACCAAGTTCCTCAAGGGTTCCCATCGGAAATTGTGTTACTATCATTTCATCATTTTTCTGAAGAGGAACATAACTTACTAGAGGTTTTGACGCAATAACTACTCCTGCTGCGTGAGTGGAACTATGTCTTGGAAGTCCCTCTAATGCTTTTGCTACATCTATAAGCGCTTCAACTCGATTATCATCTTCATATAATACTCTGAGCTCTGCATTCATTTCAATAGCCTTATTTATAGTTATACCAATTACAGTTGGTATCATCTTAGCAATTCTATCTACCTCTGCATAGGAATAGCTCATAGCCCTTCCTACATCTCTTATGCATGCTCTAGGAGCCATTGTTCCAAATGTTATAATTTGTGATACGTTATCTGATCCATATTTTTGCACTACATAGTCAATTACTGCTTGGCGTCCCTCATAACAGAAATCAGAATCTATATCTGGCATTGAAACTCTTTCAGGATTTAAAAATCTTTCAAAAATAAGACTATATTTAATAGGGTCTATCTTGGTTATGTCCAAGGTAAAAGCAACTATTGAACCTGCCGCAGAGCCCCTGCCAGGACCTGTCGGAATATCATGCTCTACTGCAAACTTTATAAAATCCCATACTATAAGAAAATAATCTACGTACCCCATTTGTTTTATTATATTGAGTTCATATTCAAGTCTATCTACGTACAACTTAGCGAATACATTTCCATCCGCTATTTCATTTATATATTCTATAGAAAAACCATTAATCATTACGTCACTAAATACATCATACCGCGTTACCATACCTTTGTAGCAGTTTTCTCTTAGGTATTCGTATGGTTCTACCCCAGGAGGTAATGGAAATTTTGGAAGCTTTGACACATGAAATTCATAATCAAAGTTACACTGCTCTGCAATTTTGACTGTATTGCTAAGCGCTTCTGGGACATATGCAAAGTTCTTTTTCATTTCCCCTGGAGCTTTTAAATAAAATTGATCTGAAGGGTATCTCATTCTGTTTTCTTCATCAACAGTTTTCGCTGTTTGGATGCAGAGTAGCACATCATGAGCCTTAGAATCCTCTTGCTCAATATAGTGAGTATCATTAGTACAAATTAATGGAATCCCTGTGTCTTTTGACAACTTAACTAAAAGCTCATTTACCTTAAACTGTTCCTGCATACCATGATATTGTAATTCTAAGTAGAAACCATCTTTGAATATTTCACTATATTTTAACGCTATAACCTTTGCTTTTTCATAATTATCTTTTAGAAGAAGGCTCTGAATCTCACCACCAAGACAAGCGCTACTTGCAATTAACCCTTCACTATGCTTTGATAAAAATTCAAAATCAACTCTTGGTTTATAATAAAAACCCTTAATTGATGCAGCCGATACTATCTGCATCAAATTCTCATACCCCAATAAATTCTTGACTAAAAGCACTAAATGATGAGTACTATTATCCCTATCAGCTTCTTTTATATTCATAGATTTAGCCGCTACATATATTTCGCAACCAATAATAGGCTTAATTCCCTGCTCTTTTGCCTGCTTATAAAATTCCACACATCCATACATTACTCCATGGTCTGTTATAGCGATACTCTTCATGCCAAGCTTCTTGGTTTTAGAAATAAGATCTTTAATCTTTCCCGAACCATCCAGCAGGCTATACTCTGTATGCACATGAAGATGCACGAAACTTCCTAAGTCCTCTTTTTCTTTTATAGCTAGTTCTTGGTTCACATTTTCACTTCCCTTCAACTTTAGAATTATTTACAAAATACCCTTGCAGAAATCATAGCCTTTGCCACAGGTTCCTTAAATGCATTGTACATACTAATTTCAACCTTAGAAAAGTGTCTTCCTTTATCCACAATTTGTGCATATATATCAATATCACTACCCATTTGTACAGGCTTCATAAAGTATGCCATAATACTATCTACTGAAATATTAATATTATTATTCTGTCTTAATGCCATTATACCCATTGTTGATAATAGCATATTAAGTGAACTCCAAGAAGCAGTACCAAAATGGTCTAGCATTTGAGGAATAATCTGGCCATTAAAGTGTAAATCATCGCCCTCATGTAAACATATGAAATTTCTTAAAATAAGATCTTCTATAGTTTCCGCAACTTGTGGCTGCCTTAATGCAAACTCCATCGCCTTTATAACATCTTCTATACTTAGAACTCCTACTAGTTTTTTCTTATTAAGTACAGGACAAATCTTTATACCATCCCATCCCATAATATGAGCAGCATAAGCTACAGTTGTTTTCGGTGTTACACTTATAGTATTTTTATTCATAACCTTATGTATTAGTTCATTTTCATCATCATGCCCTTGCAAATCTCTTAAAGTAACTATGCCAATAAGCTTCATATTCTCGTCCACCACGGGATATCTCTCATGATTAGTTTCAAACATTAATTTTCTCCAAGTAGCAATAGTATCGGTCCCTTTTAAATACTTAACATTAACTTCCATTACATCTTCAGCTAAGATAATTTCCTTCTTAATCATACTCTCATAAATAGCTTTATTTATCATACTTGCTACTGTAAAGGTATCATATGTTGAAGATAATACAGGAATACCTTTTTTATTTGCCAAGGCCTTTACTTTTTCACTACAATCAAACCCTCCAGTAATTAGCACCGCTGCCTCATTTTCAAGGGCAAGCTGTTGTGCTTCTTCGCGGTTTCCAACAATAAGTAAGTAACCTGGTCTTATATATTTGCTTATTGATTCAACATCCATTGCCCCTATTATAAATTTATTTAAGCTTCTATTTATTCCTTCTTTTCCGCCTAAAATCGTTGCATCAAGGATGCTTATAACTTCAGCATAAGTCAACGTCTCAATATTTTTTTTATTTACCTTTTCAACTCTTACGGTTCCAACCCTTGGCACGGTATTAACAATGCCTAAGTTTTCAGCTTCTTTTATAGCTCTATAAGCTGTACCCTCGCTAAGCCCTAATATACAACCGAGACCCCTTACTGAGATTTTAGTTCCAATCGAAAGGGAAAGAATATAGTTAATAACTTCTTCATGCTTTGACATTATATAATTTACCTTCCTTCTTTCCTTAGTTCTTCAGCAATTTTCTCTATTCTTCTTAATCTATGATTAATCCCAGATTTACCTACTGGAGGCTCAAGTATTGCGCCAAGTTCCTTTAGTGATTCATCTGGGTATTCTAGTCTTAACTCAGCAATTTCCCTTAAATTTTTAGGTAATCTTTGAAGCCCTATTTCCATTTGTATTAATTTAATACTTTCCACTTGTCTTACTGACGCATTTACTGTTTTACTAAGATTTGCCGTTTCGCAGTTCACAAGCCTATTTACATTATTTCTCATTTCCTTCATTATTCTTACATTTTCTAGAAATAATAATGAGTTATGTGCACCAATTATATTGAGGAGGTCTACAATCTGCTCACCCTCTTTAATATAAATTACGTAACTGCTTTTTCTTTGTATTATTTTTGATAATAGTCCATAGCTATTAATAAGAGTGCATAGTTCCTCCGCATAGTCATTATCATGCGTAACAAACTCTACATGGTAGTTTTTCTCTGGATTACTAATACTTCCACCACCTAGAAAAGCTCCTCTTATATATTTACGCTTGCACTCTTCAGCATCAATTAGTCTTTCAGGTATAGTATAATCTATTGAAAAAAAGTTCTCATCCTCGAGGACTGCCACTTGCTTTAATAAATCTTTAACACCCATTTCTTCAGTAATTATAACCACATAAACATTCTTTTTCTTAAGTGAATTACTTCTCTTAACTAGTAATCTAGGATGAATATTAAAATGTTCCTTTAATAATTTAAATATAAGTCTTGCTATTGCAGGATTCTCAGTAGTTATTTGGAAATTAACTTGTTTATTTGAACCAAGTCCAATAGTTCCACTAACCTTCATTATAGCAGCCAGCTCAGACACCGCTTCTTTCTTACTCATTTCTGTAAATCTACAAATTTCATTTTTAACCTTAGACGAAAATGACATTATACTACCCCTTACTGCGTTTATTTTCTTTAAGCCTTTGTGATAAATAAACATACTCTACTATTTTCTTTTTATCATTAAATAGCTTTTTCTCCATAATTGTTTCTACCAAAATGGTTGCAAGCTTATCTTCATCATGCCTTATATACCCTTTTCCAATTTTAACAAAATCACTCTTAATTACCTCTATGCCTTGCTTTGTAATTTCATCTTCATTTATCTTAACCATATTGGAATTATCGTTAAGATATTTTTGTTCTAAATCACTACCTATTTTCCCTATATTTACTAAAACGCAATCAATAACCTTGCATTTAGCATGTTGATGTATAGCATTTATATGGTCTTTCACACCAAAGTTATCACTTTCCCCTGGCTGGGTCATGATATTTGCCACATAAATTCTTAAGGCTCTCGTTTTATCTAATGCATTTCTTATTTCCCCTACTAACAGATTGGGAATAATGCTAGTATATAGACTTCCCGGTCCGAGTATTACAGCATCCGCCTCATTTATAGCAACTAATGCTTCTTTAATTGCTTTCGCATCTTTAGGTTCTATAAAAACCTCTTCAATAGCACTATTATTTTCAAGAACGCCTTTTGGTATATTTGATTCTCCATCAATTATCTTTCCGTTCTTAAGTTTTGCTTTTAAAATCATATTGTCTAAAGTAACTGGGATAACCCTTCCAGTTACAGCCAGGACTGAACTCATTTTCTGCACAGCTTCTTCGAAATTATTTGAAATTCCATCCATCGCTGCTAAAAATAAATTACCAAAGTTTTGGTCCTTTAATCTTCCATCTTTAAATCTATAGCGCAATAATTCGTCCATTAGTGGTTCCGTATCTGCTAAAGCTAATATACAATTCCTAATATCCCCCGGGGGAAGAATACCTAAATCTTCTCTTAAAACCCCTGATCCCCCACCATCATCTGCTACTGTAACTATTGCAGTTATATTATTGGTATATTTCTTTAATCCTCGGAGCATAGTTGATAAACCAGTACCTCCTCCGATTACTACAATTTTAGGTCCTTTTATAAGTACCCTCTTTTCAAATATTAAATCCCCTAAGCCTTTTGAACTTATAGCTACATCTAGCTTTCCTGTATTTACTAGTATAATAAAATATTTAACAATTTGTATTATAGCTACATATATCATCAACGACCCAATCACTATGAAAAGCATCGGAAAACTTATACTTCCCACAGAAGAATGTCCTTCATTTATAAGTTCAACAACACCAAAAACTAATAACAAGACACCCATAATCCCTAGAAAAATCCATCTTTTTAAGTTGATTCCAGGCTTCAGAAAATCACTCAACATCATAGCTTGTTGCCGCCTCTACTCACGTCTTCATTTATATCCCTGTGATCTATATTAGCGTTATAACCATCTTGTTCTAACATTTCATGGATTTTATTCGCTATAGCTACCGATCTGTGTCTTCCCCCAGTGCATCCTATAGACACTATGAGTTGTCTTTTTCCCTCTTTTTTATAATTTGGAATAAGAAATTGTAGCATATCTTGAAGCTTCTCTATAAATACTTTAGTCCCCTCGCACTGTAATACATAATCTCTAACAGGTTGGTCATTCCCTGAATACTGCTTAAGTTCTGGAATATAATATGGATTTGGCAAAAACCTAACATCAAATACTAAATCTGAATCCACAGGTATTCCATATTTAAATCCAAAAGAAAGCACAGTTATAATAATTTTAGTTTCTATCTGACCTTCCTCTGCATAAATATTATTTATTTCTTCTGTAAGCTCTCTTGCTGAAATTTTCGTAGTATTGATTATATGGTCAGCACGCTCACGTATATCCTTAAGTGTTTTCCGCTCAGAAGCAATTCCATTTAAAACCCTTCCCTCCGGTGCTAGCGGATGCTTTCTCCTTGTCTCTTTATATCTTTTAACAAGTACTTCATCTGTTGCTTCTAAAAACAAAATTTCATATTTATAATCTTGTTCTTTTAAAAAGGTTAAGCTTTCAAATAAATCATCAAAAAACTTTCCACCTCGAATATCTATAACTAAAGCAATTCTATCTATATTCCCGTTAGATTGATAACACGCCTCCGCAAATTTCGGAATCAATATAGGTGGCAAATTATCCACACAAAAAAATCCTAAATCCTCAAGATTTCGTATTGTTTGTGTTTTTCCAGCGCCTGATAACCCTGTCAATATAACAAATCTCATTTAAAAACCCCCCTATATAAAAAAAGTAATAACTACTACAATTGTTAATATTTTAATATTAATAATAAATTCGCTTTAAAGGCTCATTTACTGCATTGTACTAGCATAGTTTCACTTTTTATTATAACACATGGAGCGTTTATAGAAAGGTAAACATAAAAAAGAAAAAAAGTATATATTACTATTAGTGCATTCACTTCAATGCATTATACGTAATATATACTTTTTTTGCGCATAAAAATATTTGTTATTTATTTATAAAATTTCTTTTAAAGCTTTTATAAATAACTCATTTTGTTTTAGTGTACCAATTGTAACCCTAAGCCATCGGGGCATACCTAATAAATGTCCTGGTCTTACAATAATACCTTTTAAAAGTAACTTATCAAAAACTTCCTTATCATCAATTTTTGTATCCACCATAAGAAAATTAGTGTTCGTTTCTATGTACTGCAGATTCATTAACTCAAACTGCTTATATAAATACTTTTTTCCAGCTATATTTGTTTCAGATACTAGTTTTAAAAACTCTTCATCCCTAAGTGCTGCTACCGCTGCTTTTTGTGCATATAAATTAACATCAAAAGGCCCAATAACTCTATTAAGATATGAGCATAATTCCTCGCTAGCTATTCCATATCCACATCTTAGAGATGCCAATCCGTAATATTTAGAAAAGGTTCTTAGAATAATCATATTAGGGTAATCATTTAAATATTCTAAAGAATTCGGGAATTCTTCTGAAGTTACATATTCATTGTAGGCCTCATCCATAATTATTAATACATGGTCTGGTATTTTGTTTATTACTCTCGCAAATTGTGCTTTAGTAAATATAGTTCCTGTAGGATTATTAGGGTTACAAAACCATATGATTCTTGTTTTCTCAGTTATTGCATCTACCATTTTTTCTATATGTATTGCATTATTATCCATAGGTATTACGATACTAGTAGCTCCCATAAGTTTTGTCGAATCCTCATACCTAGAGAATGTAACCGCCGCCGTTATAGATTCATCTCCTGGCTCTAAAAAAGTGTTTGCAATTACTCTGATCAATGAATCGGAGCCTGTACTGCACACAATCTGTTGGGGATTTACCCCTAGTTTTGCGCTTATTACATCCTTCAATTCGTGATTTGATGCATCTGGGTACATATGAGTTTCCTCTACTAATTCTCTTAATGCTTTTTTTACCTTTGGCGAACATCCTAATGCATTCTCATTGGACGCAAGCTTTACAACCTCCGCAAGCCCCAATTCTCTCTTAACTTCACTTATAGGCTTGCCTGCCTTATAACTCCTTAAACCCAAAATTTCTTTACGTACCATGTATTCCATAATTTCCCCCTATATGATTGTACTTACTCCTCCTTGGAAGCTCGTTCGTCTTCTCCCCATATCTTTACTTCAGTAGTAAGCTTTACCTCAAATTTCTCATAAACTACATGCTGCACAAGCTTTATCAAATCCAAAATATCCTTAGCACTAGCATCTTTTTTATTAATAATAAAACCAGAATGTTTCTCAGATACTTGAGCATCCCCAACGCAAGTACCCTTTAAATCGCAATCTTGTATAAGAACACTTGCATAATGACCCTCTGGTCTTTTAAATGTACTCCCCGCTGATGGGTATTCTAAAGGTTGTTTATCACTTCTTTTTTTAGCAAGGTCGTCCATCCTTGCTTTTATAATCTCCTTATCTCCTTCTTGGAGACTAAGGGTAACACTTATTACCGTATATCCGTGTTTTAGAATAGCGCTACTCCTATAAGAAAGCTCCATTTCGCCTTTTGTTAAAGTTAATAATTCTCCATTATTATCAAGGGCTAATATACTCTCCATAACCATAGACATTTCACCATTATATGCTCCTGCATTCATAGCTGCCGCACCACCAATGCTACCTGGAATTCCATTTGCAAATTCCATACCTTTAAGTCCTTCACCCAGTGCCACCATGGTAACATCATATAAACTTGCTCCACTTTGAGCGATTACTTTATTTCCTTTTACCTCAATTTTATTAAACTTACATAGCTTTATAACTACTCCACGAATTCCACCATCACGTACAAGTAAATTAGAACCATTTCCTATTAAATAATAATTCACATTATTATCTTTACAAATTTTTATTATTGACTGAGCTTCCATCACATCTTCCGGAGTCACTAAAATATCAGCTGGTCCCCCTACTTTAAAAGAAGTATGATTTTTCATAGGCTCATCTATCTTTATGTTTGATCCTCTAGTAACTTTATCTATTTGTTTAATTAGTTCCTCATATTTTTTCATATTCTACTCCTTGAAAATATTAATATATTTACATAATTCCAGAGCATAAAGCATATAATATATGCTTTATGCTCTGGAATTATATAGTGCTTTTATTTTACCCTTTTTACTAAGATATTTCAACAATTTAACTAATCATTATTAATTATTAATTTTTCTGACATATTTGATTATTATTTCAATATTCTCTATTTAGTCTTTTTAAAATATTCTAAAACACATTCCGAGGCCTTACTGTCCATAGAGGGAGTCTCCATTAGTTCCTTAACACTTGCACTTTTTATCCTATCAATGCTACCAAATTTCTTTAGTAGCTCGCGTCTTCTCTTTTCCCCTATATTAGGTATATTATCTAATATAGAATACAGAGTTCTTTTATCTCTTAAAGTTCTGTGATAAGTAATAGCGAATCTATGGACTTCATCTTGTATTCTAGTAATCAAGTGCATGCTTTGAGAATTGCCTCTCATAACTCGCTCTACATTATTATATATTAACCCTCTAGTTTTGTGCTTGTCATCCTTAACCATTCCACATACAGGTATATTAATATTAAGACTATTTAAAACCTCAAGGGCCACATTGACCTGCCCTTTTCCACCATCCATAAGAATTAAATCAGGAAATATACAGAACTTTCCTTTACTTAATTCTAAATTTCTTTCTTTTATTTTTTCCACTTCGTCTAGTCCACGAGTAAACCTTCTCTCTAGTATTTCTCGCATACTATCATAATCGTTAGCTCCTATTACTGATTTTATTTTAAACCTTCTATAATCACTACTTTTAGGCTTTCCATCTTCAAAAACCACCATACTACCTACAGAATCCACGCCCATTATATTTGAGATATCATAGGATTCAATTCTTTCAGGTATTTCATCCAGTTCCAATAAGCCTGTAAGCTCCTCCAGTGCAATTTTGTGAATTTCCTTATCCTGCATATCCTTTAATTTAAATTGTTCAAGGGTTATCTTAGCATTATTTTCTACCATCTCTAATGTCTTTTTCTTTTCTCCCTTTTGAGGAACCTTAATCATAACTTTTGATTCTTTTTTGGAGCTGAGCCACTGCTCTAGAATCTCACCCTCATTTATGAACGGCACATATATTGTTTTAGGAATAAAGGCTGCCCCTCCATAAAATCGCTTTATAAATTCTTCTATAAGCTCATGTGCTACCTGGTCCGCTTCATCATTTAAAATAAAATGTTCACGTCCTACTATCTTACCATCTCGAAGAAAAAATACCTGAAGGCAAACATCTTTTTCATCAACATATAGATTAATAAAGTCTTCATTCTCGCAATTTCCTATTATAATCTTTTGCTTCTCATTTATTTTATCTATGGCCATGATTTTATCGCGAAACACCACCGCTTTTTCAAATTCTAAATCTTCCGATGCATTTTCCATTTTTCGCTTTAGCTCATCTTTTATATTCCTGTCTTTTCCTGCAAGTAACTGCATTGTACCTTTTATGATTTCCCCATAATCTTCTTTACTAATAAGCCCTGCACAAGGGCCTTTGCACAGCCCAATATGATAGTTCAAGCAAGTCCTAGTAGGGGGCAGTCCCTCTTTAATAGTTCGTCTACACGTCCTAAGTGGGTATATTTGTTTTATAAGTTCAATAATGCTATATACAGCTGCTGAATCTGTATACGGCCCAAAATATTTTCCGCCATCATTTGCAATGTTTCTAGTTACAAAAACCCGTGGAAATTCCTCATTTATAGTTATCTTTATAAAGGGATAGTGTTTATCATCCTTAAGCAAAATATTATATCTTGGGCTA
This sequence comes from Clostridium sp. CM027, assembly GCF_024730565.1. NCBI lineage: Bacteria > Bacillati > Bacillota > Clostridia > Eubacteriales > Clostridiaceae > Clostridium > Clostridium sp. CM027. The sequence goes on along the minus strand of NZ_CP077725.1, from coordinate 3,264,924 downwards.
TATCTTTTAATAAGATTACACTCTAAAATAAGTGCCTCCATTTCCGAATCCGTTACTATATATTCAAACTCAGATATATTTTTCACCATAGCCTTTACTTTTACAGAATGATTTTTTGAACCCTTAAAATATTGCCTTACTCTATTTTTTAATATTTTAGCCTTACCCACATATATTATTTCACCAAGATGATTACTCATAAGATACACTCCTGGTGCATCTGGAAGAATCTTTAGTTGATATTCAAAATCAAACACATTAGCACCCCTTTAAAAATGTCGTTAAATTTCCTGGGCAATATACTACAAATTGCTCCATATATCATGTAGCTATCTTATTTCTAATAAGAAAGCCAGATATTATTTCAATATCTGACTTTCTTTACTATTATATGCATATTTTTTATGCTTTATTTTAAATAACTTTCAATAAGATCTCTAGTTACTTGGGCAGCTTTTTTACCACCAACTCCACCCTCTTCTACAATTACCGATATGGCAATTTCAGGATTATCATAGGGTGCAAATCCAGTAAACCAGGAATGAGCACCTCTTTGTGCACTAACATCAGCTTTATGATCTGCAGTACCCGTTTTTCCACTAACCTCGATGCCTGACACAGCTGCATTAGTTCCTGTACCTTCAGTTACAACGCCTCTCATTAAATCCTTCATAGTACTAGCATTTTCCTTTGATATCACTTCTCCTAGTTGCTTCGGTTCTATTTTTTTTAAAGATTTACCTTTGCTATCCAATATTTCTTTAACAAGCATTGGTTGCATCATAATACCATCATTAGCAACAGCGCTTACAACTAATGCCATTTGCATAGGAGTAGCTAAAACCTCCGCCTGGCCTATAGCACTTTGAGCGATATTACCTTTCTCATAGCTTTTATAGCTTGGAAATCTACTATTCTCTATAGTTAACCCTTCAGATGGGATATTCTTGTTAAAATAAAACTTTTCTGCGGTTTCCTTTAGTGCTTTATTTCCTAAATCAATACCTAAAGACCCAAAAAACGCATTACTAGAATGTTCATAAGCAGATTTAAAATTTAAACTTCCTAAAACCTCGTCATCAAAGTTTTTCAACAGTTGTGTTCCATTGACAACTAATTTACCATTATCCTGGTATCCCTTATTATAAACATTAGTGATATTTTCTAAAGCGCTTATCGCCGGAATAGTTTTAAATACAGACCCTGGTGGATATAATCCAGATGTCGCCCTATTAAGTAGTGGTGTACCTTCTTTATCTGCATTTAAATCTTTCATATCTCTTTCTAAATTATTTGGGTCATAAGACGGATTAGATACCATAGCTAAAACTTCTCCAGTTTTAGGATTCATCGCCACTATCGCACCTTTACATCCTGTATCCTTTAAAAGCTCATAAGCTTTGTTTTGAAGCTTTGAATCAAGAGTAGTTCTTAATCCATTTCCAACTTTCTCTTCAGTATCTTTACTAAAGAAAACAAACTTTGGAATTGCTGTCTCTCCAGCCCCCATAAGTTCTTTATCGTATTTTTTTTCAAGACCAGCAAGATTATATACGGTATCCATATACCCTATAGCATGTGCAAACACTGGACCCTTTAAATATTCCAGCTTTTGAGTAGTTTCACTTGTTTTCGTACTTTTTGTTAAAGCTTTCATATCTTTATCGTAAATTGTTCCCCTTAATACCTTATTTCTCTCAGCCGAAGTTCTCCTATTATATGCACTATCTAAAGTCTTTTCGCTCCTAAACATATATGAATAAGTTATGTAGGAAATTAAAGCAATAAAAAATATTAAAAACACCAACATGACTTTTTTTATATTATCCACAAAATCATTCATAACTTTGACCGTCCTCCGAAATTTTTTGAAGTATACCTAGTGCAAAGAAAGTTATTAACATAGAACTACCACCGGAACTAACTAATGGTAGTGTTATACCTGTTAGTGGAATAGCTCCAACTACCCCTCCTACTATAACCAATACTTGGGCAGCTATCATTGTGCTATAACCCACCGCAAGTAGTCTTGTAAATTTATCTTTGCTATAAACAGGTACCCTCATGCATCTATAAAACAGTAAAAAATATAAAATAAGGATAGCAAAGCCAGTAAGAAGGCCCATCTCCTCAGCAATAGCGGAAAAAATAAAATCTGTAGTGACTACAGGAACCATTCCCGGGTGCCCAAGCCCAAAACCCGTTCCAAAAAGACCACCGGAAGCTATAGAAATTAAAGATTGTACCACCTGATGGCCTTCATTGCTACCATATTTCCATGGGTCATTCCAGATCATAACCCTTACACGAACATGTCCAAAAAGTTTATAGCTTATAAATCCGCCTATAATAAAAAGTCCTAAACATACTAGAACATATTTAGAATTTGAAGTAGCAATATATAACATGGTTACTGAAATAGCAAAAAATAAAAGTGCTGATCCTAAATCCGTTTGCTTTACCATGAAACCAAGGGATATCATAACTACAATTCCAGGCTCAATTAAGCCCTTAATTTTCATAAGCTCTGACTTTCCCTTAAGATTTTCTCCATAATTCTGTAATGATGCTGCTAAATATGCTACCAAAGATAATTTAGCAAATTCTGATGGTTGAAAAGTAAATCCACCAATAGATATCCAGTTTTTAGCTCCATAAAGCGACTTCCCAAATATACTTCCCAATGACATAAGTATAATAGTGCATACCAAATAAAAATATTTGTACTTTCCAAACTTAGATAAGCTAGGAAAAAGCACTACTACTAAGATGAATATGGCAATTCCAACTGCATAAAAAATAAGTTGTTTAAGTGCAAGAGGTGAGTCTAACCTATATAACATGGCCATACCTATAACCGCTAAAACATTTGAAAACAGCAAAATATATTTGTCACCATCCGGGAAAAATCTTCTTATTATAAAATGAGAATACGCAAACATTAAGCATATTATTGCGCACATTATTATTGCGCCTTTGTCAAACTCATTTTTACCAATAAGAAACATATTAATAAATAAAACTATGCATAGAAGATAAGTATACCTTAGAAGCTTCCGCTCCTCTTTTATCTTTTCCATACTATCACCTCTCTCGCACTCATAATTTACCCTATAACTTTAAAAATTGAAGTTCCTATTTTAATTTCATCGCCCTTTTTTATGATTACCTTGTCCGTTACTTTTTTGTTGTTTTTAAGGGTTCCATTAGTACTTCTCAGGTCTTGCAAAATATAATCTGTGTTTTTAAGATATATTCTTGCATGCTGAGATGACACGTATTTGTCCCCCAAAATTAAAAGATTATCTCCCTTTCTGCCTATGGTAAGCACATCGTTTAGAGGAATAACCGCACCGATTCTTAAATTAAAATTTTCTCCTCTTTCTATAACCTCAAGCCCCATAGTTTTCTTAATAACTGGTTTCTTCTTTGCACCACCTTTTATGTCCTTATACATTATTCTCAAAGCAAATATTATTATAATGTAAATAATCGCTATAATTGCATATCTCAAAAACAAGCTTATATTAGCCATAACTCACTTTCTCCTCTTTAAATCATAATCAAAGACTAGCATTAAATCATCTCCTGCGGAACTGCACATTTTAGCAGTAGATAAATTGGCGACTTCAGAAGGAGATTTACCCCTTTGTAGACCTCTAAAGGGGATACCAATTATTAATCGTTATCCCCTCACTTATAGAAATTGGGGAGTTCCTTCTGAAATATCGTTAAATTAGTATGCTAGCTTATTATGAATTATAACATTTTTTTAAGATATTGTCCTGTATATGAATTCACATTTAAGGATATTTCTTTTGGAGTACCACTGCACAAAATGCTACCTCCCTTATCTCCACCCTCCGGACCTAAGTCTATAACATAGTCCGCGCACTTTATAACATCTAAATTATGCTCAATTACGACTACTGTATTCCCTGAATCTACAAGTCTTTGAAGTATTTTGATAAGTTTACTAACATCATCAATATGAAGTCCTGTAGTAGGCTCATCTAAAATATAAAAGGTCTTGCCAGTGCTTCTCTTAGATAATTCAGACGCAAGTTTAATTCTTTGAGCCTCGCCACCAGACAATTGTGTTGATGGTTGACCTAGCCTTACATATCCGAGTCCAACATCCATCAGTGTTTTAAATTTGCTAGAAATTCTAGGAATATTTTCAAAGAACTTTACAGCTTCCTCAACAGTCATATTTAAGATTTCATCAATATTTTTCCCTTTATACTTAACCTCTAAAGTTTCTCTATTATACCTTTTCCCTTTGCAAACCTCACAAGGCACATACACATCAGATAAAAATTGCATTTCTATTTTAATTATTCCATCACCCTTGCAAGCCTCACATCTTCCGCCCTTTACATTAAAGCTAAATCTACCTGGCTTATAACCCCGCATCTTAGCTTCTGGACTCATTGAGAAAACATCTCGAATGATATCAAATACTCCTGTATATGTAGCTGGATTAGATCTTGGAGTACGCCCTATAGGACCTTGGTCAATATTTATAATTTTATCTATATTCTCATATCCTAAAATATCTTTATGAAGTCCAGGATTCTTCTTAGATTTATTCACCTTTTTATTAAGACCTTTGTATAGAATTTCATTAACTAAAGTACTCTTTCCAGAACCTGAAACACCAGTGACTGCAGTGAATACACCTAGCGGAAAGTCCGCGCTAACATTTTTAAGATTATTTTGCCTTGCATTAAGTATTTTTATACTATTTCCATTAGATACTCTCGTCACCTTCGGAACATCTATCTTCTTTTTACCACTTAAATATTGACCTGTAATTGACCTTTCACAGTTTTTTATATCCTCAATTGTTCCGGTAGCCACAATTTCTCCACCATGTTCGCCAGCTGCTGGCCCAACATCTACAATAAAATCTGCTGCCTTCATGGTATCTTCATCATGTTCTACCACAATTAATGTATTACCTATATCTCTTAAATGCTTTAATGTCTTTATAAGTTTATCATTATCCCTTTGATGAAGACCAATACTAGGCTCATCTAAAATATATAAAACTCCCATAAGGCTTGATCCTATCTGAGTAGCTAGCCTTATTCTCTGCGCTTCTCCACCAGACAATGTACCTGCCGCTCTAGCTAAATTCAAATAATCAAGTCCTACATCCCTTAAAAAATTAAGTCTATCATTTATTTCCTTAAAAATTTGATTAGATATAATCTTATTTTTCTCTGAAAATTTGATATCTTTTAAAAATATAACTTCATCTACAATAGACAATTGACAAAACTCGCTTATATTCTTATCCCCAACAGTTACGGCTAGTGCCTCTGAGCTCAACCTTGCCCCCTTGCACTTAGGGCATGCATTATCACCCATATATTGTTCAATTTCTCTTTTTATATAATCTGACGAGGTTTCAAAATATCGTCTTTTTAAATTGTTTATAATTCCTTCATAAGAATGATTAAAAGTACCTGATCTAAACTCCTTAACATACTCCACCTTAACTTTTTCTCCATTAGTTCCGTACAGTAATATTTTAAGAATTTCTGGTTCATAGTCTTCTATAGGCGTATCTAAGCTAAACTTATATTTTTCACTTATTGCCCGAAGCACCGAAAAAGTCCAGGAATCCTCCTTAAGACTACCTTCCCCAAAAGACATAATGGCGCCGCCTTTAATACTCTTACTTTTATCTGGTATTATTAAATCCTCTTCAATTTCCATAAGAGTACCAAGGCCGTCGCAAGTATCACATTTACCATATGGAGAATTAAACGAAAACATCCTCGGAGCCAATTCTCCAAGGCTAATGCCGCAATCAATGCAGGCAAAATGCTCACTAAAAAGAATATCTTCACCACCAGAAATGCTAGCAATTGCAGTCCCCTCTGCTAGTTTTAATGCACTCTCTAAAGATTCAGAAAGCCTCCCTCGAACTTCTTCTTTTACAGAAATTCTGTCTATTACTATCTCTATATTATGTTTCTTAGTCTTTGCGAGTTTTATTTCCTCTTCCAGAAGCTCTACAGTAGTACCATCTATCCTAGCGCGAACGAAACCATTTTTTTTAATATTTTCTATTATCTTGACATGTTCACCTTTTTTTCCCCTTATCACAGGAGATAAAATTGAAATCTTAGTTTTCTCTGGCATATCCATTATTCTATCCACCATCTGGTCTACAGTTTGCTGAGAAATCTCCTTACCACATTTAGGACAATGAGGCGTCCCTACTTTAGCATAAAGAAGTCTCAAATAATCATAAATTTCAGTTACAGTACCCACTGTGGAACGTGGATTTCTGTTAGTAGTTTTCTGATCTATAGAAATAGCAGGCGATAACCCCTCTATGTACTCAACATCTGGCTTATCCATATTACCTAAAAATTGCCTTGCATATGCAGATAATGACTCCACATACCTTCTTTGCCCCTCTGCATATAATGTATCAAAAGCAAGTGAAGATTTACCAGACCCTGAAAGTCCAGTAAACACTACAAATTTATCTCTCGGTATCTCCAAATCAACATTTTTTAAATTGTGAACCTTAGCACCCTTTATAAAAATTTTATCCCTCATATTTTCCTCCTCTGTTACAACACAATTATATATTTTTAATCTGCTTTTTGAGTTTATAAATTATATCGCGAAGCTGCGCCGCTCTTTCAAAATGTAAATCCTTAGCTGCTTGCTTCATCTCATTTTCATACTTATCCATTAACTTTTTAGTTTCATCGTAATTCGCATCCATTGCAGCTTCAAGGGTTTCATATACCTCTTTATCTTCCGCAACTGTTATAGATCCGATTACTTCCCTAATATCTTTTACAATAGTGGTTGGCACTATATCATGTTCTTCATTATATTCCATCTGAATTCCTCTACGCCTTGTAGTTTCATCCATAGCCTTTTTCATAGATTTTGTAATTTTGTCTGCATACATTATTACCTTGCTCTCTGAATTTCTTGCAGCTCTTCCTATTGTTTGAATTAATGAGGTTTCAGAACGTAAAAACCCTTCTTTATCTGCATCGAGTATTGCAACAAGAGCTACTTCTGGAATATCTAATCCTTCTCTCAAAAGATTTATACCTACTAGCACATCAAAAGTACCTAGCCTAAGATCTTGGATAATTTTCATTCTTTCTATGGTATCAATATCCGAATGTAAATATGTAATTTTCATATCCATTTCTTTAAAGTATTTAGTCAAATCTTCTGACATTTTTTTTGTAAGGGTCGTAACTAAAACTCTAAAGCCTCTTTTTATTGTTTCCTGAATGATCGCATATAAATCATCTATTTGCCCCTTAACAGGCCTTATAACTATTTCAGGATCCAATAACCCCGTAGGTCTTATTACTTGTTCTGCCACATTCTCACTATGTTCTGCTTCATAAACGTTTGGAGTTGCACTTACAAAAATCGTTTCATTCATAGTACCCTCAAACTCCTGAAAAGTTAGCGGTCTATTATCATAGGCTGACTTAAGTCTAAATCCATAATCAATTAAATTAGTCTTTCTTGATTTATCCCCACCAAACATAGCTCTAACCTGCGGAAGAGTTACATGGCTCTCATCTATAAACATTAAGAAATCCTTAGGGAAATAATGCATCAATGTTTGAGGTGCTGTTCCAGCAGCCCTGCCATCTAAAATTCTAGAATAGTTCTCTATACCAGTACAGTAACCAACCTCTCTCATCATTTCAATATCATAGTTTGTTCTTTGCTTAAGTCTTTGTGCCTCTAAAGCTTTATCCTCTGAAGTAAGCTCCTTTAACCTCTCCTCAAGCTCCTGCTCTATTTGAGCTATGCCAAGTTCCAATTTATCCTTGGATGTAGCAAAATGGGAAGCCGGGAAAATAGATACATGTTTTAGGGTTCCAATAATTTCTCCTGTAAGAGAATCAAATGATCTAATCCTTTCTATCTCATCTCCAAAAAACTCTACCCTAATTCCTTCACTTGACGATGAAGCAGGGAATATATCTATAGTGTCACCTCTCACTCTAAAGGTTCCGCGAATAAAATTAATATCATTTCTTTCATACTGTATATCTACTAACTGTCTTATTACTTCATTTCTATCCTTTTCCATGCCAACCCTTAATGACACTGTAAGTTTTTTATACTCCTCGGGGTTACCAAGTCCATATATACATGAAACCGAAGCCACCACAATAACATCGTTACGCTCTAGTAATGCCGATGTAGCTGAATGTCTTAATTTATCAATATCATCGTTAACAGATGAATCTTTTTCTATAAATGTATCCGTCTGTGCAATATAAGCCTCTGGCTGATAATAATCATAATATGAAACAAAATACTCAACACAATTATCAGGAAAAAATTCTCTAAACTCTGAGCAAAGCTGTGCTGCTAAGATCTTATTATGAGCAAGCACCAATGTAGGCTTTTGAACTCTCTCAACAATATTAGCCATGGTAAAAGTCTTACCTGACCCCGTTACTCCTTTAAGAGTTTGAAACTTTTTACCTTCTTCAATTCCGCGCACAAGACTATCAATTGCCCGTGGTTGATCTCCAGTAGGTTTAAACTTTGAATGTAACTTAAACTCATGCATAAAATCACCGCCTTGTATTCCTTCTTCTGAACATTTGTTCGTTACTTCTATTTTAACTATAAATTTTTAATATGTCAATATATCCTATACTAATTCACAAAAACTATTCACCTACTATAAATTAAAAAAATCTAAAGATTATAATTAACACCCTTCATAGTTCTTTCAACAATATTTCTTGCTAATTTACCGTTAAAAATTTTCATTAGTTGCATTTTATTCTAAATTATAAATATAGATACTATATATATATATATATAATCACCTATTTGCATCTAGACAAAATTAACGATTAATATTAGTTGATTCTCATTAAATAATAATATACTGCATAAAAAAAATATTTTAAATGGAGGAATTGTTGTGAGTATTATGAATTCTGTAGAAAAAGGTGTAAAATCTAAAATCATGGAGACTTTAATTAATTATCTAGAAAAGAACCCAGAAAGAAATGTTGACAAAATTTTTGATACTATAAAAAAACTAATAAAAGATGAGTCTCAACTAAAACAAATAGATTTTGTCTATAGTTATTACAAGAGTAACCCACCAACACATGAATATATACAAAATATATTAACTAATACAGACACAAAGTGTCTTAAGAAATTGGTTACTAATTTCTTTGCAAATGCAAATTGGTATGCTGGTGCAAAACGCAACAAATTCTTAACTGACGAAGATACAAAAATACCATTTGTTTTGCTAATCAGTCCATCTATGAGATGTCCTTTGCACTGCGTTGGATGCTATGCATCTAATTATAGTAAAGATACTGATATTCCACCTGTAGAAGTAGAGAGATTAATTAAAGAAGCAAGAGATTTGGGAATATACTGGATAATAATACTTGGGGGTGAACCTTTCTATAATGACTATCTGCTCGATATATATGAAAAATTTGATGACATGATGTTCTCCCCGTTTACTAGTGGCATTCTTATAACTGACGAAATTGCCAATAGGATACAAAAATGTTCAAATGTATTCCCAATGCTCTCGATTGAAGGCTTTGAAGAAGATACAGAATCAAGAAGAGGAAAGGGTACATTCGCAAAAGTTATACATGCTATGGATATGCTTAAAGAAAGAGGAGTTTTATTCGGAGTTTCAACATGTGTTACAAGAACTAACATAGATGATGTATTATCTGATAAGTTTACTGATATGCTAATTGAAAAAGGTTCTAAATTAAGTTGGTATTTCTTGTTTATGCCGGTAAGTTCACATCCACAGTTTGATATGATGCTTACACCAGAGCAGAGAATAAGACTTGGAAGAAGAACTAATGAAATAAGAACAACAAAACCATATTTTACAATTGATTTCTTTAATGATGCTCCATTAGTAGGGGGATGTATAGCCGGTAAATACTTCTTTCATATCAACTCGAAAGAAGACGCAGAACCATGTATATTTGCACATTTCTCAACAGTTAATTTAAAGGGAAGACCATTAATTGACGCTTTTAGGGATCCTTTCTTTAAAGAATTAAGACATAGACAGCCCTATAACAAAAATATGTTAAGGCCATGTATGATGATAGATAATACCAATGTAATAAGAGATGTATGTCAAAAGGTTGGCGCTAAACCAACTGATGCTGCTGGAGATGTTATGCTTAATGATAAAGAATTCCATGAAAATATTGACAAGGTTGCAAATGCTTTCACACCTTACGCCGATAAAGAGTGGAAGGAAACTTTTAATGAAAAAGGAAATGATGAATTATCAAAAGGTTAATTATGAACTTTCTCCTGCGTGGTTTGAAATAACAGGTTGAAACGTCAAAGTTATCCACATTATTTTTCGCAAGCTATTCCTCTATAATAAAAAAGAGAAAAGTATATAATACTTATTAATGCATTATAAGTATTATATACTTTTTTTGCGCATAAAAATATTTGTTAGCAATCCTGGTAAGTTGGGATTAGCTTATGAAGGAATTTAACGACATTTCAGCTCCGCAGGAGATGCGTTAATACAAAATTTATAGAAAATACACAAAGCAAACAAAATAGACATTATATTGACACCTCGTTGACACTCGCAATTGCTATGATTAAAAGATAGAATCTATAAAAATAAATTAATGAGGGAGATATTAAAATGAAAATTATATCTATAAAAACCAAAATTCTATCTGGCTCACTAACAGTTGGAATACTTTTATCATCTGCGAGTACAGCTTTCGCAGCAACTTCTAACCCATTAAATATTGGTAAAAAAGCGCCTTTCACAAATGAATGTAAAAAAATAGACACTAAAATAAAACAGGGTTTAGGCGCAAATGTTGAAAACCTTGTAACTGCTAATACTATAACTCAAACTGATGCGAATAAAATTAAAGCTGTACTAAATAGATCTGAAGGTTCAGAAAAAACTAAAACTATTACTACTCAAGAAAATAAACTATATATGGATAGTAATAAGATAACTCATATAAATCCTTTAACATCCCTTGTAAGCAACGGAACTATAACTCAGGATCAAGCCGATAAAATTGTACTGAAGCAATTACACCTATACCACACTAGGGTGTTACATAGTTTACTTTAAAAATCCACTCAATATGAACTTTCTCCTGCTTGACTCCAAATAAGAGGTTGAAACGTGAAATTCCATTAAGGAATTCTAATCTTTTCGAATATAAAATTCCCTGGCGCTCACATTCGGCATCCTGCTTCAGGTTCGCTAGCCTGACTTCCTGTCAGGCTCACGAGAATTTTACATTGGAAAAGAAGAATTTCTAAATGAAATTTCAATGTTTCTGCTTCTCTTATTTGGAATCACTTCCGGAGAAAGTCCATACTATTATGCATATCTATATCCACAGGTTGGATGAAATCTAAGGGCAGAAAAAAAAGTTATCCACATTATTTACCACAAACTGTTTCCTATATAATAGAAAAGGGGCTTGCCAAGGGTATTCCTAGCATGCTCCTGATTTTATATTTAAAGATTTATTTTCAATCATTAACCATATAGAAAATATAATTTCAAATAATATCATAACTATTGAAACCACCACCGCACTAAACATAATTCCGATAATAAGTGTAGTCAGAGATATAAGTACAGACATCACTAAATATGCCTTTGATTGATATAACCATCCAAAAGGCAGCAAATGTGCGCCGAAGATAATTGCCAAAACCATTACCATTTTATCTGGAACTGTTGGGTATACCCACATAGCAATTAGTATATATAGAAATTGATTACATGAAAATAAAACCCCTAATTTATTTAAAGGATTATCACTTGTTGAGAACTCTGCTTTTATTATCCTTGAAATCATATATGAAAGTGAATCTAGTTAAGTTTAATTAAATCCAGTTAAATATAGGTAACTTTAACTAACTGCTTAACAACACGTATAAATCAACTCTACAAAACAAAATATTCACTTAATTATACTATCATTACCGTAAATTGAATATAGTAAAAAGGAATGTAGTGTTTTACCCGAAACCCTCAATAACATCATAAAGACTATTTATATGTATTTTGTTAAATATTTGAAGTTAATATTGATATTCTGTATACTATAGTAAATGTCTCAATAGTATACAGAAGTTAATTACTATTAATGGCCTTTATAGGGGGAGTAAATATGAAAATATGGCAAAGACATGTATTAGGAATAGCTGTAGTTCCAATAATTTGGGGTATAATAGTTGATTTAAAATATGGTCACATTGCTTCATTTATAACAAGAGTAATAGGTGTAACTTTAATTGCACTTTTGTTAGAAACTGTATATGAAAAAGCTTCCAAATAATTTTGAACTACTTTATAAAAAGGAGATTTTATTTTGATTAATAAAAAAAACATATATTATATTATATTTTTTGCATCCTTATTTTCAGTTGGATTATTTACTTTTATAGCAGCCCATTTAGATAATATTGGATTTGGAATTATATATATAAAAATCCTAAGATCAATTGGTAACACATTTATTGTTATTATCGCAATTTTAGAATTTAATAAACATAAACTTATAAATAAAGATAAAAATATTGTAGTGTCAATTTTTATTTTATTTGTTTCAATTATTAATTTTATAATTATTTGGTTTTTATAGGAATAGTTCCTTAGAAGATATTTTTTATTTATTTATTTTAAAATTGATAAAAACCCCTGTAAAGTATGTATATAATACTTTATAGAGGTTTTTATACTTATTTTCCTTTTAAGTTGAAATCCAGAACTTTTGACAGCGAATTTATGTCTCCTTTAAATGGGAAACAAAGTAGTTTGTTTTCATTTTCAAAAACCATAAGAAATGGTGCTTCACTTTCGGGTATAATTATATAAACTTCATTTATAAGTGCGTTTAAACATTCTCTCTGTACCTTTACAGGTGGATCAAGCGGGATTTTAATTGCATAACCATCATCTGTAAGAGGGTCACTTTTAGCATAGATATTATCAACATTCTTTATAAAGTTTGCAACCATATTATGAATTTCTGGATTTAACTGAACTACTTTCACCACCTTTCCTTGCTTTGGATCAAAAATTTCAGCATATTTTAATCCTTCAGCATGAATCACTGTTGAATTCAACAGTATAATAAATAAGAACATAACTGACAGTGTTTTTTTAATCATAAACATCACCCATTTATTAATGTTCCCATAATGAATTGTAGTTATGTTACAGGGATTCATTTAATAAAAAAATTTAAAATTTATTTATCTAAAATCACCGCTTTTGAATATTTAAGAAACCCCTCATCCATATTTAAAACTATCATTCCTGTTTCATTCAAATATTCAACATATGACCTAAGCATTCTTACTATTGTTGTATATCTATACTTGCTTTTTACATTAATATTAAAGCTTATAATAACAGCCTTTAGAATATCCTCCATTGTCATAGTACCATCTATGACATTATATATTCTTAATGCTCTATCCTTATAAAAACTTATATTGTCAGCAATAAGTCCTGTAATATCATCAAATATACCTTTGTGTGCCACGACATATTTGCTATATTTTAGATCATAAAGTTTTAATTTACTTAACAAATCCACACTCAGTATATAAGCGTAAGGCATTTTAGCCCCCCTCATGACTTCATAGCTTATGAGTGAATCTCCCAAATATGCAACATCATCAGGAGTAGTAATGCATATATGTGCAGGACTGTGCCCTGGTGTATGAATAATTTTAAATTTAACACCACACACAGTTACGCTATCTTGGTTGTCCAAAATCATAATATCTGTTTCACAAACCATATCTCCAAAATGCTCTAGAACATCGGATAATGTTTGGCTACTGTAATAGAGCTTTAGATTAACCGTTGAACTGCAAATAAGAGCTTCATAGGATGGCATAGCAATAATACAGTTATATTTTTCCTTCAAATATGCATTATTTCCTACATGGTCTATATGAGCATGACTGCAAATTATGGCGACTACCTTAAAGTTGTTTTTTAAAAGAAGTTCATCTATTCCTTTTCTTTCTCCTTGTGCCCATCCTGAATCCAACATAATAATTTCTTCATGATTAATTTTATAAAAAGGTATGTATGTCATCCCTGTATCAATACAAAATGTATTTCCCTTTATTTCTTTTATCTCCATATATTCACTTTCTTCCTTTTATACTCATTTATGTGATTACCTATTAATGGCTATGTATCTAATATATAATGTAATAGAAAACATTATAACAAAATACCTTAGATTTCTCTAAGTCATTTTGTTATTTTATAAACTATTATTTTACTAAAGTAATACGTTCCAGTGTTAAAAAACTGTATGGTGCTGCTTTATCATCATCAATATAACCAGTTTCTTCTTCTCTAATATTCCACTCCAAATAATTCAGCTCTGGGAAGAATACCTCAGCATCATATTCCTTATGCACTTTTGTTAAATGTATTTTGTTACAATGGGGCAATAATAACTTATAAATCTCTCCTCCCCCTATAACAAAATATTCTTTACTGTCTTCTAAAGTTTCTAATAATTCTTCCTTAGAATTTAAAACAGTAACTCGTTCATCATTTACTACAAAATCCTTATTTTGAGTAATAACTATATGGTGTCTTTGAGGAAGAATACCCGGAAGAGATTCAAATGTCTTTCTTCCCATTATAATAGTATTTCCACTTGTAATCTGTTTGAATCTTTTTAAATCTTTTGAAAAATGCCAAAGTAATTTATTATTTTTCCCTATAGCAAAATTTTCTCCAATAGCAACAATACACGTAAGCATTATACAGCCACACTCCCCATATTTATTTTCCCAAGGTGTTTATAATCTATTAGTTTAACATCTTCAGGCGTAAAGTCATAAAAGCTTTTAATTTCTGGATTAATCCAAATCTTAGGTGCTTCTAAAGCTTCTTCTTTTCTTGAAATCTGTAATTTTAAACCTTCAATATGATTTTCATATACATGTGCATTATTTATAACATGAGTAAATAATCCTGCTTTGAGTCCTGTAACATGTGCTATCATATGAACTAATGATGCATATTGACTTGTGTTAAATGGAATTCCGAGTGCCGTATCTCCAGACCTTTGTATTAACATACAATTCAGCCTTCCATCAGTTACATCCCACATAGTTAAAAAACAGCAAGGTTGAAGCGCCATTTCAGGAAGATCTTCTATATTCCATAAGTTCATCATCATTCTTCGGTCTTGAGGATTCTTTTTTAAAGCCTCAATAAGTGTATCAATTTGGTGATACTTAGCTATTTGAAAACCATACGCCTTCCCTATTGTGCCATCTTCCAAAGCCCATTCATCCCATATATGTACATTTTGTTCTTGAAGTTTTTTAACATCATTAGATTGGTCTTTGAAAATCCAAAGCAATTCTTTTACTGCAGTTTTAAACGCAACAAATTTAGTCGTTAATATTGGAAATTCTTCTTCTAAATCAAATTGCATAATTTGGTGAGGAAGTTTTAAAGTTGCAACCCCAGTACGATTTTGGTCATAATATCCTTTTTTAATAATTTTCTCTGCCATTTTAATATATTGTCTATCCATTTCATTTGACATAATTTATCATTAGTGAGAAAGTATCCATTAAGTATCCAAGCCCACTAAATATTCACTTCCTTTCTATATTTCTTTTTTATTATATAGCTCAGCCTTTATTTAGACTTTTTTAATATTAACGACTCTTTTTTCCCATTCCATTCTATCTTAACTAACATATCCCTATCAGTAGCTTTTGGAAGTCCTGCCGTCAGTTTCAATATGCCAGCATGCACCTTGCTATTATGATTTTTAAATTCGCCACTTTCTCCTTCATTATACGTATCTATAGAGTATTTAACATCTTTTACCAACTTACCATTTATCCCAGTGTACTTAAATGTATAATATGTGTCATGTGAGTTTTCATTACCATCGATTTTATACCCTACAGCCCAATTTGGACTCTTACCTTCATAATTAATTAAAACATCTTCAATGTCTAAACGTAAATTATTTGCAAGTCTAGAAAGTGCTTTGCAATTACTTTTGTCATTAGGATTTATAACTATATAATGTAAATAATTATATATAAGTTCCCTCTTTTCAGTAACAGCTTTCCACCTACTATTAGTTGTATTATTTTCTGATATACAGGAATTAAGTTCATTTATCGCGTTAAATAATTCATTACTATTCTCAACATTAGCATACGAAGTCGAATTTAATAAATTCAAAGCTGTATGTAGGTTAGATGCAGCCTTTATATAGTAATATTTTTTT
This sequence comes from Clostridium sp. CM027, assembly GCF_024730565.1. Lineage (NCBI taxonomy): Bacteria > Bacillati > Bacillota > Clostridia > Eubacteriales > Clostridiaceae > Clostridium > Clostridium sp. CM027. The sequence goes on along the minus strand of NZ_CP077725.1, from coordinate 3,248,587 downwards.
TCATTCTCGTTTAGTTTACTGTAGTCCTGTGCAAAACAAGTTTGGGTTTGAGATAAACTGGATATAAATAATTCAGTCGCAGTTTTTTCTTGCTGCTTTAAACTAAGAAAATTATAAGCCCCAAATATCAAACTAATTATTAAAGCTATTATTAATAGATGCTTTTTCTTCATTAGAATTTCACCTTTCATACAAATTATATTTTAGAATCTAAACAAAAATTTTTTTTTTAATATTATGATATATTAAGTTACAATTGAGTTTTAATTATAACATAAAGTATGCCTTTATATCATACATACTCTTCCCTCATCAAAACAACACACTTGTCATTTTTTTATAAATAAAAATTGTTGATTCGTGTTTTTAAATTTTATTTTAAATTGCTTTGGCTATAAAAGATATTATATGTGCTGCTGGAACTAATAAAAGCTGGGCTAAAATAGTACCCACTATCAATCCTCCAACAATAAAAATTATACATCTATCAAATTGCAATTGACTACATTCTCCTTTTAGTACATCGTCTGTCAGAATCGATATATATGGATCTACGAATATAACCATAAGTATTGCTGCCATGCCCGTTATCACACCTGATAATGTACTGCATGTACTTCTTAGTTCTGGATTTAAACATCCTGCATACAATGATGCTAAAACACCAACAGTTAATATTGAAAAGGCTATGGTGTTAATTAAAACTATTTTCTTAGGTATCATTTTAAAACTTTTAAATTGTCCCAAATTTTCTTTTCTAGGTTTTGTAACACTACTTTTAAACTGCTCTATTCCTGATTTTGAAAACGAGTGTAATAACAATTTAGCTATAGAACGATTATAACTAAATGATTCTACAAGTTTTCCAAAAATTTTTATAAATGTTGGCATGAGTGCTGCGCCAATAATTGTTGCTATTGTTGTAGAAAATAGAATCCATCTAAATGTAGATAATAAACTTTGAGGGTCCCCGGCTTTTATAGTCTCTTCAATCCTTTTAGCTAGTAATGGTGCTTGTACTGTATTTGCAGTTCTAGAAATTAACGAAAAAATATTAAATACCGCAAAAGATACCGCTATTCTTCCCGTTCTTACACCAACAATTCTTACAGAATAGGCCAGTGTTGAAATTATGGAAATGACAACCGTAAGAATTAAAACAATTATTACTTGTTTAGACATATACTCCCCTCCGTCTTCCTTAATTTTTCTTAATATACTATTACGTCTTTGTTTCATTATATCGAATTTCAATAAACATTTCCAATATCATTATCATTAAACATATATATATTCATGATATAATATCTAAATGTGTCTTAAAATCATAAATAGGTAAGGAGATATACATTTGGAAATTATAAAGTCAGTTTTCTATTTTGTGCTAGCAGGTATATTTGAAATAGGCGGAGGATATCTTGTTTGGTTATTTTTACGCGAGGGTAAAAGTCTTTGGTATGGAGTTGTAGGCTCGATATTATTGATATTATATGGCATTATTCCTACACTACAGCCTCAAAATGCTAACTTTGGCAGAGTATATGCAACTTATGGGGGAATATTTATTGTCCTTTCAATCTTGTGGGGATGGAAAGTTGATAACGTACTCCCAGACAGATTTGATTTAATTGGCGGAGGCATTGCACTAATTGGGGTTATTATCATTATGTATGCTCCAAGAGGATAGAAAAGAAAAAAGTATATATTACTATTAATGCATTCACTTCACTAAGAACTACAATGCATTATACGTAATATATACTTTTTTTGCTCAAACATTCTGTACCCATAGGCAATTTCGTCATAAAATACCATTTTGTTAGCAGACGTCTCTATGATTTTTTATCCACTCAGATATTTTTTTCTGTTCTAATTCTCCTTTTGCTATACCTAATCCTAAATCCATTAATTCCTTTTGTGTAAACAATAATTTAATTCCATTATATTCCAATAAAATTAACATTACATATATGCCTGTTCTTTTGTTTCCATCTATAAACGTATGATTATTTATTATGCTATAGCATATATTAGAACATTTTTCCTCAATGCTTTTGTATAAATCTTCTCCACCAAATGTTGTTTTTGAGTTTTCAATTGATGATTTTAAAAGTTCCATATCTCTTATTCCATTTGAACCACCAGTAGCCAATATCAACTTTTCATGCAGTTTCAATACATATTCAATTGTTATATACTTCATTTAGCTAACTCATTAAATGCTTCTAAATTTTCAAATAATATTCTATCGGCAATTTCATCTAATTTTTCTTCCGATGATATTGACTCTTTACTAAACTCCTCAAAATCTAAAAGAATATATTTAGGTTTATTATTTTTCATTATAACTACAGATTTGTCCACATCTACTAATTTTGCTATTTTAGAAAAATTCTGATTAGCTTCTGATATCGAAACTATCTTTTGAGTGTTCACTAACATATTTATCCCTCCCATTATTTTTAGTTCTTATATACTTATTATATCATGTTTAGGATAAATTTAACCTAAATTTTGAAATTTATTATTTTATTTAAATTTTTCTTTTAAATCCTTTAAAGATATAAGTAACTCCAATACCCCCAAAAGCACCTATTGCATACCAATTAGCATTTCCTGTAATAAGTCCAATGGCTGCCCCTACCATCATACAACCAATCATTAGCCCACTACCTTCTTCATCTTCTTCCCTTTCATCATCCACACTATCAGTACACCCTGTATTTTTATCCTTCACTAGATCATCTAACGTTATTTCAAATAAATCACTCAATATTATAAGTTTGTTTATTTCCGGATACGTTTGTCAGACTCCCATTTCGATATTGACTGACGAGATACATTTAATACCTCTCCAAGTTGTTCTTGTGACAAACCTTTTTCTTTTCTTAACGTTTGTAATTTTTCTGAAAAACTCAACTTCATCACCCCACCTAAATAATACCCTAACATCAGCTAGCATACTAGCAATTTCCATTTGCTTTCTTGTCAACTTACGGTTGCAATTACTATAGCAACCTAAAAGCGACTGTTTGTTAATATAATTACTCTTCGCTAATACCGTTTTTCTCTTACTCTCTTCATGGTAATAATTACTCAAAAGTAACTGTACCCACTAAAATTAAAAATGGAAAGAGCATAATGTGAATTTTTAGACTTAATTCTTTTTCTTAGAGAATGCTAACAAAAGTATATATTGCGTAGAATGCGTTCGAACACTTAGCGACGTGAGCGCATTTCAGCAATATATACTTTTTGTTATAGCATTCTCTAAGGCTCTGAAATTTTTAAATTATTAATGTGCAATCCCTGAATCAACCTTTTGCTTTGAATTAATGTAAATACTAAGGTCTTCTATAATATATTCTCTTCCAGTGGTATGCAAAGCTTCATAGCTCGCATCAATATAATCAAAAACACGATATCTGTTAAAAAACTCTAAAGCTTCCTTGCCTTTTAAACCTTTTTCATTTTTATAATTTTCTATACAATATACTAAAAAGTCTAATTTTTGTTCCATTTTATGCCTCCTCTGGAAAAATAATTTTACCTGTTTTTATTTCTTCAACATAGAGACTATAAAGGGTAGGCACACTTAAATGCCAAACTTTCGTCTCCTCTTGCTCCAGCTTTTCATAAAGCTTTGATGAATAAAAATTATTTAATGCATCCTTATCAGAAATATTCATCTCTTTGGCAATTATTTGTACCAAGCGAGATACGATCACTTGTAAAATAGCTTGAAATTCTTTCGATTCACTCATCATATATCCTCCTCTATATCAGTATTTAACTGACCAATATAATGCAAATAGGTCAATGCCTTCTCTGTACAAAAGGTAACTTGATCATATAATTTTTTAATCTTCAATCTCTTGAGAGTTTCTTCTCTATCCAAGAGTCCTGCTTCATACAAACTGAAAACCCTATATATAGTATCATCAGCTACTGCTCCAATTATCACATCATACTGTTTTCCGCTATACATACCCTGTCTATTAGAAAAAACAAAATCCAGCCAGTCTCCATCAAGCTCGTCGAATTTTAGCACTTCAACTATATTTTTTATGTTGTCAAAATCAATCTCATACATACTAACTGCTTTAGTTTTACTATCATTTCTAAGCATTACTTTATGGGCAAAACTTATTGCCTGATTTTTATTTGTTGTTGTATAAAAACCTGTACCAAAATCCAATGTTCGTTTTGGTGTTAATAAAATAGGTCTCTCAACAATCACATTGCTACCATGGTATACAATCATACACGTCCTCCTATAACCTTTTGTATTAATCTATTTTCTTTTTTTAACTCAGCAAGTATATTTTTAATAATATATACAACTTATAATAAAATCATAACATGTTTTCTACATATTAGCCACAATATATTTTACTAATAATGGGAGTTACATACCGTAACAAAGCGAAAAATTTAATGATTCTCTTAATCATTGATTTTATTGATACCATACGCATCGGCGATAATAAAAAATATAATATTGATTTTAAAATTAGATCTTTATGTTTGTCTTTATCTCTATTCCTTATCTTTCAATATAAACAGCTCTTCAACTCTAACATCTAAATACTTTGCTAACCTCATAGCTAATTCTAATGTTGGATTATACTTATCATTTTCTATAGCTATAATTGTTTGGCGAGTAACCCCTAAATTATTAGCCAATTCCTCTTGCGTTAATTTATAACTTTTACGATGTTCTTTGATGCTATTTTTCATGATATTTCTCTTTGAAGTTGTGAAGTATTATCCCTTTAGTTATGTTATAAATAATGAATACCACTCCAATTATTATAAGAGGTAATCCTAATTTTCCACTAATGAAAATGTCAATAACAGCCCATATGATAAGAAATATATTAATATAAAGAAAAGTTACACTGATAGCTTTATCTGATACTTTCCGCTCCCTTTCATCCATAAATCTGAATCCAGCAGTTCCACTAATTAATGATTCCCTCTTTCCTCCAAAACGCTTATTGAATATTGCTTGAGCAGCAAACATAAACAAAATTTGTGTATTCACTATAAAGGCTATAAGTGGATCAAGTGAAATTGAAACATAAATAGAAGAGTTAAATAAATATAAAGGTGGCATCAATATTAAATTCTTATACATAATTGATAGAATACATAAAACCGATATACTCAGTATTTCAAATAAATAAGTATAGCGAACTGCAATGCGTTTAGAGTTTTGTACACGCTCATCTTCTCTTAAAGTCATTTCTAAATCCCTCCTAAATGTTAATACATCTTTACATTTTATTGTAATAATATTTAGATAAATGTCAATGTTTTTTTACATTTATTACCTTTAACAACATTTCATAAGGAAAGTCTCCCACTGCTATAATATATTCTCATCCTGCATATGTGTCATTGATTGCAGTGGAATTGAGAATTTTTAAATATTAGAAATTCTTTTTTTTTAAGTGGTTGGAGGTATGTAAAACAGTTCTAATAATATAGAATTTGTTTTATTTAAGTCTCTCTAATTGTAACGGAAGTACTGCTTGGACTTCCGTTACAATTAAAAAAAGCCTATTTTAAAGGCCTTTCAAAAAATTCTCCTTTAAAATAAAGCTTAACTTAGTACCACCAACAAAATATAGATATTCATTTTATCTATAAATCACCATATAGATAATCAAAGATAAAGATGGTAAAAGTAAAAGTATATTTATTATATTAAAAATATAATCTTTTTTATTTTCATATTCTGCATTTTTAAAAAATTTATTTTTTAGTAACGAATACACAACTACGAATACAACAATTAAAGTAGTATGGTTATATTGAAATTGTTGCCAGGTGGAAAATAAAATTAACAATAAACATATTATTGTGCTGATTTTTTCAAAATAATATTTTTTTTTCATAGTCACCTCACTAAAATCAGTATCTGTTAACGATTATAGACGCCTAATTTAATTCAATTTTAACTAATTTTAACACATTTAAAGTATTTATTCAATATCACTCTTTTGAGATCATTTTTATCATTCAGGCTTTACTAAGAGATAAAATAACAAGTATGAAATTCTTCTTTTGCGAACATAAAATTCTTGTAAGCTTGCACAGGAAGTGCAAGCTAGCGAACCTGAGGCAAGACGCCGAATATGAGCGTTAAAGAATTTTATATAAGCAAAAGATTAGAATTTCTTAATGTAATTTCTAGTTTTTAGTTCGTTTGCAAGGCACGTAGGAGAAACTTCATACTTTTTCTATTTCTTATCCTTTTCTTTATTTCTCATTTTGTTCATCACATCTTTAAAGGTTTCATTATCCACCTTTACTATAGCAGTATCTTTTGGTAACTCCCTTGGTACAATAACTACTCCTAGTCTTTTGTCTCCAGCCATACTGCTATAACTAGTATCTTTTAGTTCTCCGGAAGGTTTTTTAATTTTAAGATTTATTGAATTAAATTTCCCTTTAACTATGTTAATAAGTTCTTCTTCATTCTCTATTTTACTCTTGTTCATCTGCACTATTAAATCTCCACTTTGAATCCCCATTTCAAAAGCAGGAGACTTAGGCGCTACTTCCAGTACCATAATTCCCTCTTCACTACTCATAAATTTTGGTTTTAAAGTGAGCTCCATGTACTTTTCTAGTCGTAGCATTGCCTCATGCAATATAGCTGCAAATATCAAAATAAATATTTGAAAGACTGACCCTGATACTGGTAATTGTGATACAGCTGTTAGCGCTATACCATAAGTAAGTACTAATGCTCCCGAAGTAAGCGCCTTCCTTTTCTTAAGCTTTGTAAATGTAATGCTGCTATATCCAATAACTCCATACAGTGCCATAGATGCTATAACCGAATTTTTTACAATCCGATTGACTATATCCCCTTTTATTAAACCCTTCCAATCAGTCATCATGAAGTTCTGCCCAACCGCTAATTCTGATGAAGACGCACTTAATAGTATAAGTAAAGCAATTGGTAGTGCCCAATATCTTTTTAAGGCGAACCCACCTATAATTTTTTGATCTCTATTAGTAAACACAGGAATAGCTCCTCTTGAGCCATCTATCATGACTAAGATTCCCTCTATAATATGTAATATTCCAACCAGTGTCATTAAGGTCAGAATATCTATGTTTATAATATTCAATTGTGGCATATGTAATGTACTGGATGCATATTTAAACACCAGGCTCATTATTCCCAGAACTGCACCAGAATAAGAAAAACTAATATATCTAGGCTTAACTGCCATAAAAAATAACGACACCATAAACAATAAATAAATATTTGAATTTTCATCAAAAACTAACCCTGAAAATGTAAATAATAGACTTGCCACAGCACCGGCAAAAATTCCTATTACAATTTGAGATATAGTTAGTTCAAAAGGTGAATCTAAACTTTCTCCCATTATCATTTTCTGCATAGCTGCAGTCTTCTTATTTTTATTATAAAAAATTATTGCAATTATTATTAAAATAAACGAATTTGAAGGGTCAACAATTGCAAACGCAACTGCTCTTAAAGTATGTATTGCAATTTCCATTGATTAAAATTCTCCTTTCATATCACTATGAAACACGTAATATTATAAGCTATTAAAATGTCGTCAAATCATCACCTGCGGTGCTCAATATTAACGACTCCAGAAGGTGATTTATATTCCCACTGAACTTCTATTTGTTATATTATATAACTTACGATTATAGAAGTAGGAGACTTCCCTTCTGAAATGTCGTTAAAAACCAAGTATCTACCAAATTTATTGGTAGATACTTAAATAGATACTTTTATTTTATTATTTGATTTTATCTTTAGCTATCTCTAAAGCTTTTTTAAACTGCGGATCCAAAGTTCTATCATATGGTTTCTCTTTAAGTGCTTGTGGATACACAACTGGCACTTCCGGTTTTATTCCAATATGATGTATATTCTCACCACTCGGAGTATAATATTTTGATATAGTAATTTTTAATGCTGTACCATCATCAAAACCATCAACGCTTCTGTAAAACATCCTTTGAACTATGCCTTTACCAAAGGTTTTTTCTCCCACTAAAGTACCAACTTTGTAGTCCCTTATAGCACCTGCAAAAATTTCTGAGGCACTTGCTGAACCTTCATCTGTTAATACTGTTAATGGCATGCCTAATGCTAGGCCTCCCTTAGATTTATCTTCAGTTTTTCTCTTATTCTTATCTATAGTAGATACAATAACCTTTCCTTTAGGTACAAAGTTAGATGTTAAATCTACAACCTGATCTAAAAGTCCGCCAGGATTTCCTCTTACATCTACTATTAGACTCTTCATACCCTTATCTTGTAATTCTGACAATTTCTTTTCAAAATTCTTAGCAGTATTCTCATCAAACATTGTAAGCTGAATATACCCAACCGTGCCTTCTAGCATTTCGCCTTTAACTGTTATCAAATCGATCTTAGCACGTTTCATACTAATGTCAAAACTACCTTTTTCTTTTCGATTAATAGTTAAGGTAACTGACTCATTTGCCTTGCCCTTCATCATTGTAACAGCTTTTTCTAGTTCTTTTCCAGAGACTTCTGTTGAATTAACCTTTTCTATAACATCTCCAGAAATTAATCCTGCTTTTTTAGCTGGTGATCCATCAAAGGGTGCAATTACAACTATCTTATCGTCTTTAACTCCTACTTGTAATCCAAGGCCAGTATAAGCTCCTTGTGTTTGAGAATTAAAATCTGAAAACTCTTTCTTGTTCATAAAAGTTGTATAAGGATCCTTTAGAGAATCAGTCATGCCCTTTATAGCTCCTTCAACTAAAACATCATCACTAATTTTGCCATCATAGTACTCATACAATTTATTTCTGACTAAAAATAGTTTTTGAAACTTTAATACCTGGTCATAAGCTTCTCTTCCAATAGCTACTTTTCCATTTGGAATACCTAATGAAATTTGAGTGGAGACAAATAAAGTTATGGTATTAGTAATAAGTACTAAAACTATAATCCATATAACACACTTCATTTTCTTTGCTTTAGGTTTTCCACTACCATTTTCTAAAACTCTAAATTTTTCAGGCTTATTTTCATCGCCCATTTTATACACCTCTTTATTATTCTCTATATATTATTCTCTATATATTATCTATATATTCTCTATATATTATTTATGTAAATATAATAAATTTATAACACTGATAAGAAAATAAATAAATTTAATGACATTTCAGAAGGATAGTTCTCCCTTTCTATAAGTATATGTTACATTCTATAATAAATACAGAAATTCAGTGAAAGCATAGATCTCCTTTTGAAGTCGTAAAAGCATCCTCTGCGAAGCTGTGCAGATTCGCAGAAGATGCTTTTATACTATACAACCAAGAATTTTCTTATCGATATAGAACTTCCTATGGCTCCAATAACTAAGCCACCCAACATAAATTGCCATAAAGTAGTACTTAATATCATATGAGGGTTTATAAGGGTAGCTCCTAATAATCCATTAGTAATCTTTAAGAAAGCCATTTTATAAGCATAATATAGTAATCCAGTAGAAATAAGTGCTCCTGCTAAACCTAAAATCATGCCTTCGATAATAAATGGCCATCTTATAAACCAATCCGTAGCACCTACAAATTTCATAATACCTATTTCTTTTTTTCTAGAGTAAACTGTAAGTTTAATTGTGTTTCCTATTAAGAATAAAGAAACAGTTATTAAAACTGCAAATAATGCAATTCCTATTATTTTAAGAGTATTTGTTATCTTTACAATTTTATCAACATATTGTCTGACATCTTTAATTTCCTCTATGCCTTTTAATCCTGTAGCATTCTTAACCACATCATTTATTACTTCAGGTTTGGTAACACTTACAACGTATGCAGTCGGAAAAGGATTTCCCCCTTTACCTTCAAATCCTTTTACTAAGGCTTGGCTATCTTTGCCAAATTGTTTCTTTACTTTTGCTAGTGCATCGTTCTTATCTTCAAATCTAACATCTGTTACTCCCGGCGTTTTGCTTAAAGCATTTTCAACAGCTGATTTATCTGCTACTGTTATATCATCCTTAAGATAAATTCCCACCTCTA